>JBGPYM010000156.1:0-7552 GCA_041493205.1 Bacteroidota bacterium | reverse complement strand
CTCGCACTTGATGCCGATGGTGTGGCGGGTCTGTTCCTGCTCTGACGGGAGCGGTTTCGTGTTCTTGCACGCGGGATAGCCGCTGCACGCCATGAAGCGGCCGTTCCGTCCCCACTTGATGATCATCGGCTTGCCGCAGAGTTCGCACTTCTCATCCGTCGCTTCCTGCAGCGATTTCTTGATGGCGGCGCTGTTCTTGTCGACCCCTTCGAGGTCCTTGATGAAGGGGAGGTAAAAGTCCTCCATGACCTGATGATAGGTCTGCCTGCCGGAAGCGATGGTGTCGAGTTCCTCCTCCATCCGGGCGGTAAATTCGATATTGAACAGATGGGGGAAATTCTGCACCAGGATCCGGTTGACGGCAACGCCGAGTTCGGTGGGGTAGAGCCGCCGTTCCCTCGCCTCAACGTACTTGCGCGCCTGAATGGTATCCACGATGAGGGCATACGTGCTGGGACGGCCGATGCCGAGGGCTTCCAGTTCCTTGACAAGGCTGCTTTCCGTGAACCGGGGAGGCGGCTTGGTGAAGTGCTGGTTCGGGATGACGTTGGTAAGCTGTGCGACATCCCCCTCCTTCAGATTGGCGGGAAGCTTCGAGACGGGATCCTCGTCGTCTCCCTGCTTCTCGGCGTCGTCGGCGATATCGTCGTACACCTGCAGGAAGCCGCGGAACGTCGGGATGGAGTCGGTCGCGCGGAAGGAGTAATCCCCCCCGTTCACATCGACGGTCGTTTGCTCGAAGACGGCCGGATTCATCTGGCAGGCCACAAAGCGGTTCCAGATCAGCTCGTACAGCTCAAACATCTCCTTGTCGAGGTACTTGCGCACGGCTTTGGGCGCGTGGCGGGCCGACGTCGGCCGGATGGCTTCATGGGCGTCCTGCGACGACTTTCCCTTCTTAAACAGCCGCGCTTCCTGCGGGAGATATTCCTTCCCGTAGTTTTCGTAGATATACTCTCGGACTTCGCTGACCGCGTCGTCACTCAGCCGGGTGGAGTCCGTACGCATATACGTGATCAGGCCGACGCGCCCTTCCTCGCCGAGGTCGATGCCTTCGTACAGTTTCTGCGCGAGCATCATCGTCCGTTTCGCATGGAACCGGAGCCGGCGCGCGGCTTCCTGCTGCAGGGTGCTCGTGATAAACGGCGCGGGAGGATTCCGGCGGACCGGCTTCTTCTGGACTTCGGTGATGGCAAACGACTGCTTCCGGATGTCATTGACATACCCCTCGGCGGTCGTGCTGTCGCCGATGACCGGATCGGCCCCCGCCACCTTGAACAGTTTTGCGAAGAACGGTTCGCCGCCATCGGCGCGGAACTCTCCGACAATCGACCAGTACTCTTCAGCCAGGAAGGAGTTGATCGCCTCTTCCCGTTCGCAGATGAGGCGCACCGCGACCGACTGGACGCGGCCTGCGGAGAGGCCGTAAAACACGGTTTTCCAGACAAAGGGGGAAATCTTGTATCCAACGAGGCGGTCCATGACGCGACGCGCCTGCTGCGAGTTGACGAGGTTCTCATCCACCTTCGTCGGATGCTTCATCGCCTCGGTGATGCCCCGCTCGGTGATCTCGTTGAACATCACGCGCAGGACGTTGGAATTATCCGCGCCAATCTCCTTCGCGATGTGCCATGCGATGGCCTCCCCTTCCCGGTCCGGATCCGTCGCCAGGTAGACCGCCTTCGCCTTGCGGGCATGCGCGCGCAGGCGCGCAATCACTTCATCCTTCCCCGCGATCGTTTCGTATTCCGGAATGAATCCTCCCTCGATATCGATTCCGATCTTGCTCTTGGGGAGGTTTTTGATGTGGCCCACCGAGGCCTCGACGACAAAGTCCGTCCCGAGGTACTTGTTGATGGTCTTCGCTTTCGCGGGTGATTCGACGATAATGAGGGATTTGCCGCTCGGGTCGATGTCTGCGCCCGTGCGTTTCCGCGGTCGTTTCTTTGGAGCGGTTGCCTCAGCGGCGCCTTCCCCCGCATCACCCGTCTTCGGTGCCGCCTTGGTTCTTTTTGCCATTAATGTATCGTGTCTCCGCTATTCAGCATGGAATGGTTCCCGGGGTCCCCTCCGCGCGCAAAGAGCACGGACGCGACGATTTCCCGGAGTTCCGCAACGGTGAGCTTCTCATAGCCCGCCATCATGGCCCGCTCGATGACGGTTTCAATTTCCCCCTCATTCAGCATGCCGAGCTCGCTCAGCTGGATGAGATATCCCTGGCTGTCGGTGGAGAGGACCGCCTTTTCGGCGTCGTGCAGGACACGCCGGGACCCGGCCGCCGGACGCTGGCTGTCCGAGGGGCGCTGCTGGTTGAGTTCGACATTCTCGCAGATCCAGCTGAACGCCGCGCTGATTTCCGACTGGGTATACCCGCGGGTCCGGAGGTCCGTCAGATCGATCTCGCTGATCCGCTTGTTTTCCTGCATTTCGGACATGATAAAGACGAGGAGCTCGACCACTTTTTCCTTCATGCGGTCCTCCTTCGCGATGGCCTGGGAGCGAGGACCTCAACGTACCGGTCCTCGCGAACCTTCATGCGCCGCCGGAGGGGCGGCGTTGTATCGTCGTAGCCGAGCAAATGGAGTGTCCCGTGGACCACCAGGCGGACAATTTCGTTCGCTTCCGGCACCCCGTATGTGCGGGCCTGCACGCGGGCCCTGTCAAGATTCACGTATACTTCTCCTTCAGTCGGAGGCCCTTCCTCAAGCGGAAAGCTGATGACATCTGTGCTTCCCCGGTGTCCCAGAAACTGCCGGTTGATGCGGGCAGCACGCCGCCCGTCGATAAACACGACCGTCACCGTTGCCGCGCCGCGCCGTTCCAGCCGCACCACCTGCCGGACCGTCCGCCGCACGGGAGCACTCCGGATCCTGCGCCGCGGGTGGGCGTTGAACACCGCCACGCTGACCATCAGCGCGCGCCGGCCTTTTTCCGCCTGCCCCTGGCAGGACGGCGCCGCGCCGGCTTCCGCACCGGATCAAGCAGCGACTCGGTGAGCGAGAGCGCGACTCCCGACATCATCACTTCGGGCGCGAGCTGCGTGAAATCGCCCGAGAGGATCGACCGGTCAACGTTGGCAAACAGCGTGCACCCGGCCGTCTTCTCTATGATTAAACCTGCCATCTTCCCCTGATGTTCCCCGATAAACGTGGCTTCGCCCAGATCTTCGCTCAATACGACGCCCGAGCAGAAATGGAGCTGCAGGTGGGCGGCCTCCGTGTAGACCGAAATCAGGTTGCCCCGTTTTTTCCCGATGGGGATATCGGGGTAAATCTCCAGCGCGAGTTTGCGCGTGTTCTTCCCCTCGGCGTCATGCGCGGCGATTTCGAACCTGAAATTTGTGCCGAGCGCTTTCGCGGATACGCCGAAGAGAGATTCGAGTCTCCTGATTTCGGACGGTGTGAAAACGGAAGCCATGCGTCCACCTCAGCGGGTTCGTTCGGACGCGGGAGAACCGTGCGACCATGCGAAAGCCCCGGCCGGCTCCCGCTCTGCGCGGGCGCCCTTCGACCGGGGCTGCGTCCAATCAGGGGAGAGTTCCGCGCGGCCTGTTGCAGCCGTACAGCGGCCCTCTGTGTCCATCCGTGCGTTCAAAATTCTCCAGGTGCTCTCTTGTGCCAATATAGCCAGAGGATGACAGATTGTCAAGCTGCGGCTCCGCCGCGCTCACCATTCCAGTTCCATCCCCTCGGCAGCGGCAATGCACTCGAAGCGATAGTTGCGCGTCCGGATTTCGCGCGAACACGTCGCAAGGATTTCGTCGATCTTGTCGTCGCTGTGCGTCTGTTCGTGATGGAAGAGCACGAGGCGCTTCACGTCCGCCTCGTCAGCAACCTTCAGGGAGAACAGATAGTGTGAATGTCCCCACCCCACATGGTTGACGTATTCTTCCGGCGTGTATGTCGTGTCATGGATCAGGAGGTCTGCGCCGCGGCAGAAGTCGAAGATGCGCTGGTTTGGATCGCCTTTGACCTTCATGTACGCGGCAACAATTTTCTTATCGACGTTTTTCACCGACCGGGCGAGCTCGCGGTCGAACGGCTCGTTGTCGCTGATGTACACGAGCGAGTGCCCCCCGACGTTCAGGCGGTATCCGAGTGCGAAGCGGGGGTGGTTCACGTAAATCGAGGAGAGGGTCGCGTCGAAGATCGGGACCGTTTCCTCCGCGACCGGACGGAATTTGATTTTCGCCTTCAGCTCGTTGAGCTGTATCGGGAAATAGACCTTGTCCATCTGGTCCGAAATCATCTGGCGCAGTTTCAGATTGCGCGACTCCGCCCCGAGGATCGTGAATTCGTTTCCGGAGATGAACAGTGGCTTAAAGAACGGGAACCCGTGGATATGGTCCCAATGGGGGTGGCTGATCGCCATGAAGGCTTTGACGGATTCTCCGGTCGCCATGAGGGCGTCCCCGAGGCCCCGGATGCCGGTTCCGGCGTCAAAAATGACGAGGTTGTCCTTATGAAGCCGGACTTCCAGACAGGGCGTGTTGCCCCCGTACCGGACCGTGTCCTTCCCCGGCGAGGGGAGGGAGCCGCGCGTCCCCCAGAACCTGACTTTCATAGCCTGACCTTGAGGATGACTGTGCTCATGACCTGTAGCTTGCGGCATAGGCGACGTAGTGGGCGGCCGACCGCACAATGCCGTCCTTCTCCTCGTCCGTCAGGTCCCGCACGACCCGCGCCGGCACGCCGGCAACCATTGTTCCTGCGGGCACCCGGAAATTCTCCCGGACCAGCGCGCCCGCTGCAACCAGCGACTGCTCCCCCACCTCCGCATTATCCAGGACCACCGCGTTCATGCCGATCAGCGATCGCGCCCCGATCCGGCACCCGTGAATCATGGCCATGTGGCCGACGGTGATTTCGTCGCCGAGGATCACCGGATACTCTTTTGTCACATGCAGGACGCATCCGTCCTGAATGTTCGTCCGGCGCCCGACCCGCACGGCGTTGATGTCGCCCCGCAGAACGGCGTTGAACCAGATGCTCGACTCCTCGCCCACCTCCACCGCACCGATCAGCCATGCCCCCTCGGCAACCCAGGCGGTCGGATGGACGGCAGGCCGGACCCCATGATGGACGATCAGACCCATGAGCGTCAGCCCCGCGCACGGGGAGGCGTCCACCCTGGACGGTTCCACCGCATAAGCTCGATCGTCACGCTGCCGATCAGCACCTTCATTTTCGCCATGATCGGCACCCGGGCCTCGTCATTCGAGAACCACCCTTCAAACCCCCCGGTGAGTCCGAAGATCCCTACGAAATCAGCCCGCCCGTCGAACCCCACGACGTCAATCGGGTAATCGATTCCCTCCACCTCCACGGACGATCGCTCGCCCTTGAAATCGATGTAGGTCATCACCTTCTCTTCCTTGATCAGAGTCGGGATGTTGACCTTCAGATGCGAAAAGAGCTGGTCGCGCGCATAAAAGAAGAGCGACAGGCCGTCATGGTATTTGGTCGTGATCGAGAGCGTGTCCCGTTTGGTCACGATGGTATCGAAATCCGCCACCTCGATCAGCACGCGGTTCCGGTCGTAGTCGAATCTGTAGCGCGACATGTCCCAGTGGTCCTTGTCCTTCAGCTTGCCGACAAAGAACCTGGCAAACACGGCCGAGTCGATGAGACTCTCGTATATCGCATGAAGGTCCACAAACGGCACCTTCGGGTACGAATCGATGACTGCTTTCCCCTGGAAAGCGGCATAGGAGCTGGTGTGCACGGCGTGGGTGATGACGATCCTGACCTGGCCGAGGTCGATGAACCCGTAACGCACGTTGTAGACGAGTTCCTCTCCCTCGAGCAGCACCTTTGAGGGGGGGGCGCCGGACTGCATGCCATCGGCGCCGGAAGCCACCGCCGGGAAAGCAGCTGCGCACCAGAGCATTCCGAGGAGAACAATACAGACCGGCACGCCGGATCGGCGTGCCGGGTGAGCCTTGAACAAAGTGGTTGCGGTCATCTCAGGCTGGAGAGGTTGCTCAGGATGCGCTCGGTCTCCGGAAAGACCTGGATCGCCTTTTTGAACTGGTTGTCCTCCCGGAGCATCACGCGCGCCGAGCCCTCGTTGCCCCAGAGACTCCGGCCAATGTACGCGCGTGTGAACGCCTTGATATAGCGCAAATCTTTTTCATACTGATCGCGTTTGAACTCGATGCTCTTCGTCTTTGCCAGCGCCAGCAGATCCTCCAGCATGCCGGGCGTCACCTCGAACCCCGCCGCAAACCGCGCCGGGTCTTTGCCGTACGTGTTCCGCAGCGCTGTTCCGTTCCTTTCGAGGTACCCTTCCGCGAACTGGAGGAAGATATTACGGCTGCGGAGCTGGACGGAGTATTCCGTGAGGCGGTCCGACTTGACGATATAGTCCGGCGTGATTCCGCCGCCGCCATAGACGATGCGTCCGCCCATCGTCTTGAACGTCGGGCGGGAGGAGTCTTTTTCGGCGTCGTGGGTGAGGTTCTCCCCTTCGCGCTCCTCCTGATCAAGCGCGGCGTGGGCGTATTTTGCCTTGTCGTGATCGTACGGGCGCTGGATCAGGCGGCCGCTCGGCGTGTAGTACCGGGCGGTGGTGAGCCGGAACGCGGACCCGTCCTTCAGATCGAACTGACGCTGGACCAGCCCTTTGCCGAACGTGGTCTCCCCGATGATGAGGCCCCGGTCCCAGTCCTGCACGGCGCCGGCCACGATTTCGCTCGCGGATGCCGATCCGTTGTTCACGAGGACGATCAGCGTCACGTCCTTGAAACGCCCCGCTCCCGAAGAGATGTATTCGTCGTCGAATTCCGGCCTGCGTCCCTTCGTATAGACGATTTTCCGCCCGCGCGGCATGAGCTCGTCCACCATCTTATACGCCTGCTCGAGATAACCGCCAGGATTGGAGCGGAGGTCGACGATGAGGCGCTTCATCCCCTGTTCGGACATCCTGTTGAGTGCGGCCAGAAACTCTTCATGCGTCGTCGCCGCAAACCGTATCACATTGATATACCCGGTTTCCCCGTCCACCATAAACGAGGCATCGACCGTATAGAGGGGAATCTTGTCGCGCGTAATGTCGTATTCAAGCTGGCCGGCAATTCCCGCCCGGAGTATATTGACCCGCACCTTGGTGCCTTTGGGGCCGCGCAGTTTCCGCTGCACTCCCTCCTGGGTGATGCCGATGGCCGAGCTGTCGTTGATGCGGACGATCTTGTCGCCCGACTGGATCCCGAGCGCCTCGCTGGGACCGCCCACAATCGGAGCGACAACGAGAAGCGTGTCCTCCACGACCTGGTACTCGATCCCGATCCCCTCGAAGCTCCCCTGGAATTCCTCCGTCACTCTCGTGAGCGCGGAGGCGGGAATGTAGACGGAATGCGGATCCAGCTGATTCAGCACGCCGTTGATCGCCGACTCAGTGAGCTTCTGCGTGTCCACATCATCAACGTAATACTTCTCGGTGATGCTCAGAACATCCTTGAACTTGTTGATCTGTTCGTAGATGTTGTCGCCGGATATCAGCTGGTTCAGCATCGAACCCGCAAGAATGCTTGCGGCGACGAGCAACAGCACCG
>JBGPYM010000173.1:0-6739 GCA_041493205.1 Bacteroidota bacterium | reverse complement strand
TCGCGACCGGAAGGCCCGGCCAGTTCAGCGCATCCCGCACCTCGTAGCGGTCACCCGGCTGCAGCCCCGCGCCCGCCACGTCCACATTGACCGTTCCCGCCCGGTTCCAGTTATAGATGATGATATGCGCGCGCCCCCGCTCGTAGGCGTTCGGACGCACAAAGATATTGGTCCCGGTCGGGGATCTCAGATACGTGTTCGCCTCATCGTGAAAGCCTGCCGTCCGGTAGAACGTATTGCCCTTGATCACCGGGTTCACCCCCGACACATCAAAGTCTCCTCCCACGAACCAGTTCCCTGTCACCACCAGGTTCGATGTCCCCGCGAAGTATCCGAATGTGTTCCGCGCACCTGCCGACGGTCGCGGAGGATAGTACGAGTGATTATCCCGGTAGACATTGTCGTTCGCAACTACGTTGCGCGACCCGATAAAGAAATTCCGCTCGAACTGCGTCCCCCGCCATAAGATTCCGCTGTTGTACACGACGTTCCCTTCCCACAGAAAATTGTCGATATGGCTCCCCTCTGTATAGGCGTGGATCCCGAAGCTCCAGGAATACGGAATCACGTTTTCCCTGTATGTCTTCACGCGGCCGGCGTCGTTCTGCGTATAAATCCCGTACGCTTTCCCGGGGACGTCGGATTGGCCCCCGTTGTAGTAAATCAGACAGCCGTAGATCTCGGCGTCCGGGGCCGCAGAGTAGGACGTGATACCGCTTCCCGGGTGATCGTGGATGATGAGGTTGATCAGTTTCTCCCCGGGGCCATCCATCGACACACCCGGGTTGTTGTAGGGAGCCGTTCCTGAATTCCGGATCTCAAGCCCCCAGAACCAGGTATGACCGCCCCTGGCGTACAGGCCGAATCCGTCGATCCCTTCCGCATTATCCAGGATGGCCCGCTCCCCGGGATACTGCCGGATGACCACCGGACTGCCGGGCGCACCGCGCAGTGTACTTGTGAAGGCGCCGACATATGTCCCGCCGTGAATCCAGATGGTGTCACCCGGCCTTACCGCCGGGGGATGTGACAGGGCATACGTCAGGGTCCAGGGACGGCTCCGTGTACCGGGCCCGCCGATTGCGCCCTGCGGGGCAACATGAAAGTGTCCGCCGGAGAACGTCAGGGAGGGAACAACAAACATCAGCACCGCAGCAAACCTGCAGAACACCTGCCTCACGAAGACCTCGTGCGGATGATTGCGGCAAGCCTCCGCACGAGTTCCCGGGCAACAAGCTTTCTCCCCTGTTCATTCAGATGCCCCCCGTCTCGCGTGTACGCGCTGACGAGCGAGTACGCCTCCTTCCCCCCTGCTTCAAATCTGTTGCGCGTGCCGTCCGGGTACGTGGATTCGACTGCTTCAAGGTCAAAAACCGGTTCCCCCTGAAAGCGCACCATCAGCATCTTGTTGAATTCTGTCCGTTTGACGCTGGCGATATCCCATTCCTCCTCCCGACCGAGGATCTTCTTGACCATCCTCCTCCACCAGATATTCCGCTCCGTCGCCGGCACGGTCACGTGGACGAATGTCACCCCGGGATATTTTCGCTGCAGATCTACGATCGTCGACTCATAGGTGCGGAAGACCCTTGCAACGTCCGTATTTTTCTTGATATCGACATAGCAGAATTTGAGGAGAGCGATATCCAGCGAATCCGCCGCCAGTGTGCCGACGATCTTCCCGAAGGCGTCGCATTTTGAGTCCGGTTCCGAATTCTTCCCCACCAGCGACTCTGCAAAGAAACTCCCCTGCGGGAGTTCATCCTTACCGAGCGTGACAAGCCTGGGGCCAGTCGTTCCCGCCACCACCTTCAGGTCCCTGATGCCCTGCATGATATCTACGCCCACGGACTGGTGGCCGAAAAAGATCCGGTGTTCGGCGATCAATGCGAGGTCTTGCTTCAGCGATGCTTCATCCATCTGTTGTTCTCCGCCGTTATGTTGATCGGAACATCCGCCGCCGATGCAAGCACAGACGGCCACCGTCCCGAGCAATCTCCGAAATGTCTCCATGCTGCGTCTCCGCTTTTCTGGTCCTGTGTGCGTGCTACCGCTCAATGATCATCTTCCGCACTTCTTCATAATTGTCCGCCTTGATCGTGTAAAAGTAGACGCCGCTGGCCAGC
Organism: Bacteroidota bacterium; assembly: GCA_041493205.1. Taxonomy (GTDB): domain Bacteria; phylum Bacteroidota; class Ignavibacteria; order UBA10030; family UBA6906; genus JBGPYM01. The sequence continues at coordinate 4,613 of JBGPYM010000173.1, read as the reverse complement.
CCTTTCCCGGAAAAATCGACCGTGTAGGTCCCCGGACCAAGGCGCCCCGTGATCAGCCGGGACACCTCCCGCCCGAGCATGTCGTGGACGCTCAGCGTGACGGAGGACGTTGCCGGTAGTGTGAAGACGATCCTTGTGTTCGGGTTGAACGGGTTCGGGTAATTCTGTTCGAGCTGAAAGTCCCGCGGGGAGGGAGAACCCCCGGTCCCCCGTACCACGACCGCTGCCCTGTACGTTGCTGTCCCCCCGGGGCCTGTGAGCGTCAGGGTAAAAGTCTCTGAGGCGCTCACCGGTGCCGTGGCCGTCCCGGTCACGGGGACCACACCGACTCCGCGGTCGATACTCGCCGCATTGGCATTCTGCGAATTCCAGGAAAGGGTCACCGTACCACCCGTCGAGGGGAGCGTATCGGGGGAGGCATTGAACGATCCGGACGGCTGCAGTGTAGGGGTCGACCGGAGCGGGAGCATGAGAAACGTCCCGAACTCCGGCGCCGTATGGACCGGCGCAATGGCAGGGCTCCCCACGGGCGTGGCCGGGTTCAATCCGGACATCGGGATCGAAATCAGTCCTCCGGTGTACTGACCCGACGCCACCGGCGAACCGGTCCAGTTCAGCGCGTCGCGCACTTCGTAGCTGTCGCCCTGCTGCAGACCGACACCCGACACATCCACATTGACCGAAGCCGCACGGCCCCAGTTATAGATGACGATATTCGCCCGTCCCGGCTCGTAGACATTTGGACGGACAAACACATTCGTCCCTGTCGGTGAAGTCAGATAGGTGTTACCAGGCTTATTGAACCCGCTCGTCCGGTAAAACGTATTCCCCCTGACAAGCGTATCAACTCCCGATACGTCAAAGACCCCGCCGACAAACCAGTTTCCGGTCACTACGAGGTTGCTCGTACCGGCGGTGTACCCAAACGTGTTCCGGGCCCCGGCGGAAGGACTCGCGGGGTAATACGAGTGGTTGGCGCGGTACGTGTTTGCGTCGGCCACGACTGTCGTCGACCCTATAAAGAAATTCCGCTCAAACTGGACTCCCCGCCAGAGAATCCCGCTGTTGAACACGACATTCCCTTCCCACAGGAAATTGTCGATCCGGTTCCCTTCCGTGTACGCATGGACGCCGTACGACCAGTTGTACCCGATGACGTTTTCCTTAAACGTCTTCACGCGGCCGGCATCATTCTGGGTATAGATTCCGTAGGCGTGTCCGGCAACTTCCGTTTCCCGCCCGTTAAAATAGACGACGCACCCATACACCTCCGCATCGGGAGCCGATGAAAAGGAGGTAATCCCCGACGAAAGATTATCATGGACGACCATATTGATGAGCTTTTGTCCCGGTCCCCCCATCCCGACGCCGCTGACATTCCAGATCGCCGACGACGTATTCCGGACTTCCATCCCCCAGAACCAGGTGTAGCTCCCTGTCAGCGTCAATCCGATGTCGTTGATGCCGTTGACATTATCCAGGACGGCCCGATCACCCGGGTACTGCCTGACGATGATCGGGCTGTTCTGCGTTCCGTTCAGGTAGCTCCGGAAAATCCCTGCGTACAGACCCCCGTGCACCCAGATCGTGTCCCCCGGGTGGACGGCTGCCGGTTGATTGAGGGCGGTCTGGAGGTCCCACGGATTGTTGAGGGAGCCATTCCCGTTCGCCCTCCCGCCCGGCGTGACGTGGAACTGCGCCGCCGCTCCCGCCCGCAGCACAAGCAGAAGCACAAGAAATGAAAGAACAGTTGTCTTCTTGTAAATCATCTTCCCGCACGTTACATTGGTGAACAATTTCCCGGCACAGAATTCCATACGCACACCCAATGGTAAAGCGAGACGTCCTTCGCCGCTATGAGCTCTCCACGGGGAGCAGATTTCGAAAAATTCTCACCTGCTATCGTTCGCCGGGACTCCATGCCGTGGTCATATTCCGGTTCGGGCACTGGCTCCTCACCCAGCCGCTGGCGGTGAAAATATTCCTCAAGCCCTTCTACGTCTACCTCAATCACCGCATGATGGCGAAATGGGGAATCCAGATCGATGTTGAAACGAAGATTGGCGAGGGTTTCCTCATCTTCCACTACGGGGGGATCTTCGTCGGCTCGGAAGCCGTCATCGGCGACAATGTAAGCGTGTCCCATAATGTCACCATCGGCCTGGCGGGGGAAGGGCGCAGGCGCGGAGCACCGGTGATCGGGAACAACGTCTACATCGCCCCGGGGGCGAATGTATCGGGGAAAATCAGAATCGGCAACAACGCACGCATCGGAGCCAACGCTGTCGTCAGCAAGGATGTTCCGGACAACGCCCTGGTGCAGGTTCCGCACATGCAGGTGGTCGTCTTCCCATCCCTCTACAGCCGGAAGGACGCTGTGCCCGGCCCCGGAGCCTGACCGGCAGGCTACTGGGTCCGCTTGATTTTCCCCCCCTGCGTTTTGGGCAACGACGCCACGAACTCGACCGCCTGCGGGACCTTGAAATCCTCAAGAAACCGCCGGCAGTGGGCCTTGACCTCCTGCAGTTCGAGTTTTTTCCCCTCCTTCAGAACGATCTCGGCCTTGATTGCCTGCCCGAGAACCGGATCCGGCACGCCGATGACCCGTACCTCCTGCACCGGTTCGAGCGTATAAATGATGTCCTCCACCTCGATCGGGCTCACCTTCTCGCCGCGGCTCTTGATGAGCTCATCGGAACGGGCGACAAAATGGAAATACCCGTCTTTGTCCATGGTGAAGAGATCGCGTGTCCGCAGCACCTTTTCCCACGGATAAGGGCCCGGTATCAGCGCCTTGGCCGTCCCTTCCGGATCGTTCCAGTACCCCTGCATCAGAGTAGACCCGCGCACGATCATCTCGCCGACGTGTTCCGGGGGGAGCCGCTGGCCGTCGGCGTCTTCCACCCAGAGCTCCACGTTGGTCATGCCGGTGCCCACCGACGACGTGCGCGTCTCCACCTCATCGGGGGGAAGGTACGTTGTGCGCAGGCATTCGGTCAATCCGTGCATCAGGAAGATCTTCGTCTTCGGGAAGACCTTGCGCAGTCGCGGCACGAAGCTGACCGGAAGCGCCGCGGCGGCGTTGGTGATATACCGGAGCGGCGAGAAATCCTCTTTTTCCAGTCCCTCAAGTTTCAGGAGGATCGCCCACATCGTGGGCGCGCCGGCCATGCCGGTCACCCGTTCCTCCTTCATGCGTTTGATGATTTCATACGGATAGCCGAGCCCCTTCTCCAGCACCACCCGGCCGCCGGTACGGAATGTCACCAGCACCTGCAGGAGTCCGTAACTTGACGAGAGCGGGAGCACGTTGAGGATGACATCCTCCCCGTTGTTCTCAAGGTACTCCGCAATGGCATCGACCGCCGTCATGATCGACCGGTGGAGGTGGGTGACACCTTTGGGCTTGCCGGTTGATCCCGAGGTATAAATGATGGCGGCAAGATCAGTATCGATGAGCCGCACTGCCGGGGGCGGCAAATGTTCCGCGATGATGCGTTCGAAACTTGCACCGCTGTCCGCCGGGGCGTCTCCCGCGGCCCAGACCATGTTCGGCCGGACATCGCAGCCCGACAACGCCTGGGTCACCGTCGCCCCCTTTGCAGGCGAGGCGACGAGAAAGGACGCATTGCAATTGTTCAGGATGTACCCGAGCCGTTCGGCGGGCGTGGCCGGATTCACCACGACGATGCAGCCTCCGGCCTGAAAAACACCGAAGATCGCAATAACCGTTTCGGGGCTGCTGTCGATGTAGATCCCAACGCGGTCCCCCCTCCGCAGCCCGTTGCCGGCCAGGTATGCGGCAAACGACCCGGCGCAATCACGCAACGAACGGTACGTCACCCGTGCCGACCCGCTTACCAACGCCACCTTCTCCGGGGCGTTACAGGCAGATCTGATGAGGTAGTCGTGGAGCAACATGATGCCGGACTTTCCGTTAGCCGAGTTTTGTAGCGACGAATGAAGCGATCCTGTTGACAGTGTCAAAATTGTCGGCGACCAGCTCGCTGTCCTCGAACTTGATTCTGCACGTGTCTTCCAGAAAGCTTATCAGTTCAAGGATGCCGGTGGAGTCGACCACCCCCGATCCGAGCAGGGACTGTTCGTCCATCAGCGTTGTTGTGTCATCGAACAGAAAATTCTTCCGGATGAATTGGTGCACTTTGCTGCGTATTTCTTCCTGCGTCATGCTGTTCCCGAAAGTTGTTGGATCGGTACGCGGTCAATCAGCGTCTTGTAGTTGATATGTCCATTGTCGCCCGGTTCATGTCTTCGGATGAGCTGCTGGTGGACAAGCTGCGCGGAGAGGATCCCTACCAGGCCCATGTTGTCCGAGTTGCTGAACACGCCCTCCCCTGCGGGATCCTTTGCGCGCGCGCTGCATTTCGCGTAGAGCGCCCGTGCGGCGGCAACGTCGAACATCCCGGCATCGCGCAACGCCTCCTCCGAGAGAAGTTCTGCGACATACGCGGGAGCACCCGGTTCCACGAAGCTGACGGCATCGGGGGCCCGGTACGGCTGCTTGGGCCGGTTGATGATGGATTCCGGCACGATCCCGCGGGCAACGCGCTTCAGGATGAACTTCTCATTGAGTCCCGCCAGCTTGTACCGGG
>JBGPYM010000010.1:0-27700 GCA_041493205.1 Bacteroidota bacterium | reverse complement strand
GTTCCTGATCGCCTATAACGTCAACCTCGGCACAAATGACGTCGCCATTGCCAATGAAATCGCCCTCCGCATCCGGGAGAGCGGTAGGGTGAAGAAAGACGCCGACGGAAAGCCCGTGCTCGACGCGAAAGGACAAAAAGTGATGATACCGGGCACGCTCAAGGCCGTGAAAGCGATGGGCGTACTGCTCGAAGCGCATAACATCGCACAGGTATCGATCAATCTGGTGAACTACCACGTGACCCCGCCGCACATTGCCTTCGAAGAAGTCAAGAAACAGGCCGCCACGCTCGGCGTCAGCGTCACCGGCAGCGAAATCGTCGGGCTCACGCCCCGGGAAGCGCTCCAGATGGCGGGTTCGTTCTATGCCCCAAAGGGACCCGAAGAAGAACAGCTCGCAGCCGCCGTCGCTGCACTGGGCCTGAGCCAGCTTGAACCGTTCGATGCGGCGAAGAAAATCATCGAGGCGCAACTCAAACATTGAGTAGTCATTTCTTCCGGATAACGGCCACAAGCAATTTGATAGAGCTCGAGAAACCCGCTGATGGCGGGTTTTTTTGTTTTCGATGATTGTCTCCTCACCTCGTCTGAGTCCAGACTCAACCGGTTGTTGACCCAATCTTGTACAATGATAGGATTTTTAAGGATTCAGATGTCTCAACACACAGGTGAATGCCCCTGAATGGCGAAAGGAATTGCTATTCGTTATCCGCTTAAGTAAATTCCGGAAGTGAAATGATGGCGCTCGTTGAAACAAGCCCCCGATCCCCCCGGATGGTGGGCTATTGTTTTTTGGGGGTTACAGTCCATTGAAACAGGCCTTTTCGTTCGCGAGAATGAGGAGGCCTTCTTGTTTTAAGGCTGTCTGTCATCGTCGAGCGGGCTGCGGACGGCAAGACCGCCTTTGTTGAGGACGTGCGTATAGATCATGGTAGTTTGCACGTCACGGTGGCCGAGGAGTTCCTGCACTGTTCGGATATCGTAGCCGTTTTCCAGCAGATGTGTGGCAAAGGAATGGCGAAAGGTATGGCAACTTCCGTTCTTTGGGACGCCGGCCCTGAGGATTGCGGTTTTTACGGCTCGCTGGAGAAGGCTGGGGTCGACATGGTGTCGAAACTCGGTTCCGGTTTGAGAATCAGAAGTTCTGTGGGAGGATGGGAATGCGTATTGCCACCGCCACTCCTTTGAGGCAGTGGGATACTTCCGGACAAGTGCATGCGGGAGGGTTGTGTCTCCCCATCCGACTGCAATGTCGTGGGCATGGAGTTCACGCACGCGTGCCAGGTGATGCTCCAGAGTTGGGACGAGTGCTCGGGGGAGCATGGTAATGCGATCTTGATCGCCTTTTCCGCCGCGTACTGTAATGAGACGGGAAATGAGATCGATATCTTTGACGCGGAGCGTGACACACTCCATGAGCCGGAGGCCGGAGCCATAGAGGAGTGAAGCCATGAGCTTAAGACCGGGATCCAGAAGGTTGATGATACGACGGGCCTCGTCGCGCGTAAAGACCGTAGGGAGGCGTTTGGGCTTGTTCGCTCGGGGGAGGTGGGTGATAGCGTCGATGTCTTTGTGAAGGACAGCCTTATAAAGGAAGAGGATGCCATTAAGTGCCTGGTTCTGAGTGGATGGGGCCACGTGTTCCTGTTCGGCGAGATACGAAAGGAACGAATGGATTTCGGGCGTAGCCATCTCGAGCGGATGTCTATATCTGTAGAAACGGACAAATCGGATTATCCAGGAGATGTAGGCCGCCTGCGTTTTTGGGCTGAAGCGGCGTAGGGCCATAGCCGTGCGGACCTGATCGAGGAGTTTTGGCTGTGGCTTGTTTAGCACATCGGTCCACTCATACAGATAATCACTGCGGCTGGAGATATTGTACCAGACATATGACGTGTGCCATCTATTACATCCCTGGGATGTGCTATACGGCACCGGGAACATCTTACACGTCTTGACGGTGTAATAGGTATGATTATATTACCCACACGAAGAGATATTTACGATCAGGGTTGTCAATCTAATACATAGTTAGGTGGCCTCACCAGGTTACTCGGTGAGGTCCACTCGGAGGTGTTTACCCACAGCTTTTGCGTATTTCTTGAGGGTCGACAGGCGGATGTCTTCAGCGTGGTTTTCAATCCGGGAAATTGCAGACTTTTTCGTGTGCAGGCGCTTTGCCACGGTCTCTTGTGTAATACCTGCCTTCTCACGGGCTTGTCGTAACATGACGCTGAATTTGAATTCTTGATATCCAGATTCAAAGTCCTTTGCAAACTGACGACTCTTCTTCTTCTGTTTGGCGATGAAACGTTCGACATCACTCATGGCTTCCTCCTCATTAGATAGTCCTTACGACGTTGCTTCGCGAGTTCAATTTCTTGAGCCGGTATCTTCTGTTGCTTTTTCGAGAATCCGCTCGTTAGTACCAGAAGTGTTGCTCCATCAAAGAATCCAAGGAATCTGTAGCTGTTTCCACCGATCTGGGACCGGATCTCCCACAGGGCATTCGATCCAACGAGCTTCTTCATGTACTGCTGGGGGACCATATCCAATTCTTCCACCAAGCGGAGCACCCAGACTACCTTCTTCCTATGTGGGGGGCTTATCGATTGAAGGAACTCCTCAACCGGACAACGGCCTGAATCGGTCCTGTAGAATCGAATGGTACGCATGATTTAAGTTAACCTATATGTGAACTAAATGCAATACCTGTCTCAAAGGAAAAGGCCACCTAACAACGCGTTGAAGCTGACGGAACTACGGGTGGGGGTGTTCGGGCTGATGTTGAGCGGGGTTCAAGACATGCGTCATTTGTTATAGGTTAGCACGGCAAGGCACCTGCGGTAGAGGACTCACAATGTCGTCGCCGCAGCGTAGCCGCAGCCGGGAACCGACGTAGCCGACCGAATACTGGTGAGACGCTGGGGAGGGGTGCAATGCTGGCTATTGAGCTGATCGTAGATACCGGAGCGACTTTGCGATCGCCTCTTGATCAACCAGGCGATTTGAGACATACTTGTGCAGTATGCTCGATATCAGAGTCTGATATGGCAGTCCCTCCTGTTCGGATCGCTGTTTCAATGCGGTGAGAGTCGTTTCGGAGATGCGAATGTTGATGTTTCGAGTCTTCCGAGATCGCTCGAGGATTGTTTCGATCCTCTTTCGCTCTTTCCCCGGCACTGGTCGATACGATCCGGCGGTTCGCTCTATCGTTCGCTCTGTGGCGTTAAGTTTTGCTTTCACGGTTTTCTCCATAGATCTGTTGAAATCTTCGACTTGGGAACACGGTTTTCAGCACGATAGTCTCATTCTTGTCGACCACGAAGGGTACCACATGCACATAGCCATGATATGGGACTATGAAGATCATCTGTGCCGGTCGATTTGGATTCTGAAGGATGTCCAAATACCTATTTTCAAGTATCAGCTGGGCAACGTCTCGAATTTCTATCCTACGCTCCTCTCGGAGCTTTCGCTCCTTTGCCGGATCCCAGGTGATACCCATTGACGAATATATCACATTTGGTATACAATGTCAATATCCCATAACGTCGCCTAACAACGCGTTGAAGCTGACGGAACTACCGGTGGGGGTGTTCGGGCCGGTATTGAGCGGGGTTCAAGATATGCGTCATTTTATACAAGTATAGCACGGCAAGGTACCTGCGGTGGAGTACTCAATGTTCACGTCGCCGCAGCTTAGCCGCAGCCGTTAGGGGGCGTGAGAATTTACAATGTACCAGCTTAATCGGAATGGTTTGATCGCAAGCCTGAACATTCTGGTATTCTTTGGGTGCCAGGACAGTTGGAATCCCGCCACACCACCCTCAGGAGGAAATGCACCGACCGTCTCCTGTGATTCAGCCGTAATCCTAACGCCAAGCAGCATCCAGCTCAAAGGAAGTGTCAATCCACATGGGGTCGCGACCATGTGCCAATTCGAGTGCGGCACAGATTCCGGTTACGGCATTACTTCTGCCTGGCAAAATGTCGGACAAGGGAATAGTCTTGTGAGGGTGAGGGCCAGACTGGATAGCCTGGCCCATGGCGCTCGGTATCATTGGCGTATTGTCGCCCTCAGCGACGTCGGCAGAGCCACCGGTCCCGATACTGTATTCACGATGCCGCACGAACTAATCGTACCGGAGAATGTGGGAACCACGTACACTTATAACCACACGGGATATTGGTATTATTCACTTTCCGATGTCGGGGATGCCTGGGGCGTCCACACCTGGTCCATAATATCCAAAGCGATGAATGGCGCGACTACAACTCTTCAGCTCCTGGACATAGAACAGGATTCCGTAATTATTCAACCCTACTTGCGCGGGTATAGTGTCGATACAACGTCCGCGTCAATTACGATCACTGCAGACTCCATCATTTACTCTTTTCCAACTTCCAGCAAGTGGCATGGAAAGCTCACCCGGCTGGCGGTATGGCGCTATTGTCTCGTCGGCACCGACACGTCGGTCTTCTCGATTACTCCGACTCCTGGATGCACTGACTCTGCGACATTCACTTTTGCTAACGGTTACGGGTTACTGAGGTATGCGTTTGAGGACACCTGGTGTAATTATCATCGGGTAATGCACGCCACGGATCTCGTGCTCTCAACTGTCAGGCCATGATTTACACGGCAATCGGTTCCGCGCCCCATTAATTGGTCCAAGAATTGGAGATCAGATTCGTGAACTCCAGCCCCCTAACAACGCGTTGAACCTGATGGAACCACCGGTGGTAGTGTTTGGGCCAGTGTTGAGCTGGGTTCAAGACATGCGTCATTTGTAAGAGGTTTGCACGTGTAGGTACCTGCGGTAGAGGACTGAAAGCGTCGTCGCCGCAGCTTAACGCTATTCGTTATGAGCTTTATGTTCTCCACGTACGATCCTGCCTGCAATCGATAGAAATATTCGCCACTTGCAAGATTTGACCCATCGAATTTGACCTTCTGAACTCCCCCCTCCCGTTCACCAGGATCGCCACCTGTCGTCCAAGCATGTCATACACAATCAGGCTCACGTGCGACGGTCCGGGCAACTCGTATGTGATGGTAGTGGCTGGATTGAACGGGTTCGGGAAGTTCTGCGCGACCCTGAACGCAGCAATGAGCATGCCCGGAGTCCATTGTGCGATAACGGGTGAACACATGAGAGAGGTGAGCCTGTACGAGATACTTGACTCTTGGGAGAGCAGTCTCTATACTTTCAATGGGTGAGGGGCGCCGCGTTTCACTCCGCTCTCCCCCATTCCGTCCGCACTTCTGCCCACACTCCTCAACGTGCCATGCGCTACCTGATGTTAATGTTTGTCGTGCTGATGCCGTTTTCCCGCCCGCGTGTTGTAGGCCAGCCCCTTCATGGGATCGCATCCCACCCGCGCCTACTGGCCGATTCGGCCGATTGCGCCCGCGCTCGCACCTGGTTGAACCAGTCTGCCTGGTACCGCTCGATCGTTGAAGAACAGAAGGTGATCGTCAATGCGTTCATCGACCACGGGCCCATCTACGTCTCGCCGATCAAGCAGACATACCAATACAAAATGTACACCTGTCCTGAACATGATGTAGAGCTTCTCTACGAGGAATTTAGCCCTTTCCGGCACCGGTGCCCCCGGGATACAAGTGAATCGTATGCGGGAGGAAAATACGATGCGTCCTGGGCTGGATGGTATAACAGGGAACTGGCCACGCACCTCGTCTGGATGGGCATACTGTATCAGCTCGAGGGTGACGAGCGTTATGCGGACGCAGGGAGAGGTATTCTTCTGCAATTTGCGGAACTGTACCTCCGATACCCGACCGACAACACCATTCTGGGTCCCGCACACGTTTTTTTTGGTACGCTCTCGGAGTCCTTCTGGGGCGTGGACATGGCGTACGGATATGACCTCCTCTACAATTACCCTGGTTTTACCGACGTAGACCGGGCAATGCTCAAGGATCAGCTCTTCATTCCTCTGGCAAGGATTACGCAGCGATTTCCGGAGACGGCCTCGAACAGGCAGCTCTGGTATAACAACGTCTCTGCGGCCGTCGGATTTCTCTATGGAGAACAGGACCTCATAGATTTTGCCCTTGAAGGACAATACGGTTTCTCATGGCAGCTCGGATCAGCCCTTCCCGAAAGCGGATTCTGGCCCGAATGGTCGGGCTATCATTTTGTCGCCCTCCGGGGGATGATCCATCTGGCCGAGATGGCGCGACACAACGGCCTGGATCTTTATCACATGGTGAAGGCCGGGAGAAGCATGAAGGCAATGTTTGACGCCCCGTTCGACGTGATTCTGCCGAACCTCGAGTTTCCGCGTAGCAAGGACAGCGGCGGCGGAAATCTGATCGAGTATGCCTCATTCTATGAGGTGGGGTACGCGGTGTACGGCGACTGGCGCTACGCTGCACTGATCGCATTGGCCGGAAAGAATCGCGGGGCGCAGGTGGCCGGGGAAACGTCCGCGCTCGGCAGGTCACGATCGCCCATCACCATGTTCAATCTGGTGGCGGAGATCCCACGAGACACGGCAGACTTCTACCCCGGGACAAGTACACACCTCACGGGTACCGGGTTTGCCGCACTGCGTAACGGCTCCGGCCCCTCGCGGCGATATTTGTATCTCGATTACGGAATTATGGGGGGCGAACACGGGCATCCGGACAGGCTGCAGATCGGCTATTACGCGCGCGGCCTGAACTGGATCGTGGATCCCCTGAACGAATCGTATTTCAATCCCAACCTCCAGCTTTGGTACCGGCAGACCATTGCACACAACACGCTTGTGGTGGATCAGACAAGTCAGTCGTGGGCAAACGGAGAGCCCGTATTTTACGGTGCCCTTCCCGGACTCCAGGTAGCAGCCGGCAGGTCGGAAACCGTTTATCCCGGAACCGCACTCACCAGGACGGTTATCCAGGCAGGCGACTACGCGCTCGACCTGTTTGATGCAGTCTCTGACGAGCCGAGAACCTTCGACTGGCCGCTGCACGCCATGGGGCAAGTCGCCGTGACGGGCGTCAATCTCCGCGCAGAGCCCGATACGCTGTTTGGTCCGGAGCCCCGCTACCCCGGATACGACCAGTTGAGAGATGTTCGGTCGGGAGCTGTCGATAGCGGATGGCAGGCTGTTTTTGAAGCTTCCGGCGGCGAAAAGCTGACCGTATTAGGCATAGGCGAGCCGGGCACACGCCTCTTTACCGCCATGACGCCTCCCCGGGGCGGATTCTACAAGCAGATGGTTGCGGACCGGAGTCCCCTTCCAATGGTGATGAGCCGGCGACACGAAGCCCGGACGCGATTTGCACATCTGATCCATGCATGGCGTGAGACAGCGCATGTCCTTTCGTTATCGCGAGACGCGGCTGATGGCGCGTATCGGATTGTCTTGACGGATTGTATAGATCGGATTGTGGCTGATTCAGCTGGCGAATCCTGGACGCTCGTCCGCCGCACCGGTGGGCGACCGACCCTCCTTTCGGGTTTCAATATCAAAGAAGTTCGCGATGGCAACGTAACGCTCCTATCATCCCCCTCCCTTCTCTCGGCCTTCGAATCCCGATGGCAAGGCACAACGCTGATGCTCGACTGCACGGAGAATTTTCCATTGATTAAGGTGTGGGCACCCGGGGTGAAAAAGGTCGTGCTGAACGGCAAAGAGAAGGCATTTCGCAGAAAAGCTGAGTTCATCCTGGTATCGTCATCCAATCATCCCTTCCTCGAGTTGCCAGGCCCGGCGCACCGGGCTCTGTTTGCCGGCCTGACCAGTACGGTGGGAGTCCGGGTCTGGAACACCGGCAGGACCGCGCTGCGGGGAAGACTCAGCGTAGGGCCTGCCGACGGGTGGGAATCGCTCGTCCGGAGCCAGGGCGATTGGTGGGGGGGCGTTGTGAATCTCCGTGCGCTCCATAAGGGATCCATGACTCGGAGGATTAGTCCGGAGCGATTCCAGATTGATGCAAAGCGTATGACATTTGTTGCAGCAGAAAGCTGCACAGTGCCCCCCGGGGGATCTCGCCTGCTCCAGGTTGTCATGCAGCTACCGTCCGACGTTCCGCCTGCCTCACAAGCACTGGCAATGCGCTTCGGTGGCATCACACAGAATGCGTCGTTCACAGTCAAACCGCCCGTAACGACCAGAACCTTCGTGCCGAACCTTTCGCGAGAATTGCTCCGGGTCGAAGTGTGCAATGTAACTGCAGATGACCGCGAGGTGCAGGTGGCAGTGCAGCGGAGTGATGGGTGGATCGTTGAGGGAGATATCGTGCGAACGCTCCGCGTGCGCGGGTTTGGGAAGGCGCATGTGGACTTCCGGTGGAGGTTTGCCGGGACGTGGCGGTCATCGCAATGCTATCCCGTGAGGGTCAGCATCCGGACAGGCGGATATGCGGAAACCGCTGAGACAGACCTGTACGTCGCCGTTGCACACAGGGCCACGACCCCTCCTTCACTCGACGGCACGTGGCGCGGGTGGAACCGGGAACGACCAGTGAGCATTGATTCATCATCCCAGATCTCGCGGCTTCTCCTCGGCAACCAGCTATGGAAGGGAAAGGCGGATCTCTCTGCGACCGTGGCGATCATGTATGACAGTTCTTACCTCTACGTGGGCGCCGACGTCGCCGACGATTCTCTCGTCACCCACTGGAACTTCCCGATGATGAGCTATCCGTGGGATACCGACTGCATGGAGGTGATCTTTGACACGAGGAGGGGATCGGACCAGAGGAGTGACCCGCCAACGCCGGGACTCTTCCGGCATCTTTCGATGGCCGAGTACCGGCTGACGGAATTCAGTGCGGAGCTCTGGCGTGGAGGGGGCGCGGGAGGGCCCACCCTTCCAAAGGTGCTCCTCGTCCCGCGTGCAGAAACATTCTTCTGCAAGACGGAGAAAGGTTACGCCCTTATCTGCAGGTACCCGCTGGGGGCCTTGAGGCTCAAACCTCCGGCACCCGGGAGTGCGCTCGGATTCGATCTTGCCATCAGTGACAACGACGGGACAACATACCGAAAGAATCAGCACATCTGGGCTGGTTACGCGCAGAATCAGTCCTGGTGGGACATCGGGACCATCGGTGTACTCCTGTTTGGGGAGTAGCGGTTAGCACAGGATTAGAGGACTGAGACGTCCATCAGGCGCAGGTGAGCCGCCACCCGTTGGATGGCTACGCGGACTGCTTGAGGGGTGTTTGCCGGCGCTGCAGAGGTATTCGGTGGATTGTCAGGCCGTGTGCGCGATATTTCATTGTGATCCCTTAAATGCCTTCGCAAAGACTTTTTTTAGAACACCTGCGTTTACATCGCTGAGCGACTTGATATAAAGGCATCCTTTGCCTGTTGTGTACTTCCCCAACTGCGAAAGCTCAGCGTCAATTGGTTTTAGCCCGCCCTTCAAATAGATGCTGATGTTCTGTTTCCTCGGTGAAAAGCCGATAACTACCATATCTCCCTCTCTTCCACTCTCGTAGACATAGTGATATGTTCCAAAGCCGATTATTGCGCTTCCCCACATCACAGGTTCGAGTTTCGAAACTTTTTGCATCATTTCGAGAATGGCAAAACAGTCGTCTCGCAATTGCCTGTCTTTGATTTTGTTCAAGTAGGCTGTCACACTGCTTCTTGTCGGTTTGGTCTTGTTTTCTGCCATAGGAGAATCCCTTCTAACAAATTATTGTTTTGAAGCCCGGGGGAAAGACATCTCATCAACGTAGATGTCCTGGAAGTCGCGGTGAGCGTGGAGGGAGATGTGTTCGATGCGACCTGCGAGGGCTTCGACAGAATCCGCATCGTCAAACAACATGCGTTTCGCACCGCGCAGCGCCGTGTTGCCGGATGAAGTAATCGTATCAGGTGAGAAGGGAAGCAGCCCGATCCGGTGCGCGCTTGCCTTCTTCACGTAGTTGCCGAACGCTCCCGCCAGGTACACGGTCCGGATATCGCCCTGCTCAAGTTGCAGCTCCCTGAGAAGTATCCTGATTCCCGCAGCGATCGCCCCCTTGGCAAGTTGAAGCTCCCGGATGTCTGTCTGCGTGAGCGCAACCTCTCCTGCAAGCACGATGGGCTCTCCGCCCCCCGCAATTCTTCCCCGGAACGACACCCGGTCAAGATCGAGCAGCACGGCGGCTGCATCGACAAGTCCGCTACCACAAATCCCCCGGGGCGTGCCGTTACCGAACGTCCTGCAGACGATCTGATTCCCGTCGCGCTGTACTTCGGCAATCGCTCCCGTCACCGCACGCATCCCCATCGAGATCCGGGCTCCCTCAAATGCAGGACCGGCCGCGGTCGAACAACAGAGCAGGCGTCCTCCTGCACCGATGACTATTTCCCCGTTCGTCCCGAGATCAATAAGGCAGACCGGCTCGCTGCTTCGGTACAGATTTGTCGCAATCACACCGGCGAGTATGTCGCTGCCGACAAATCCTCCCAGGCACGGCAAAAACCGGATGGATGGGGTGGCACCGAGGGTCCACCCAAGATCCCGGGAAGTGAAGGTCATGAGCCCGTCCCGTTCGGGCTCAAAAGGATAGCGGGAGAGGGGAGTGCAATCGATGCCGCTGAAGAGATGGTGCATCGCGGTATTCCCCACAAGCACAATCTCCCTGAGGGTCCCCCGCTCCCTCCCTGATTCACGAAGGAGTTCCTCCGCCATTCTTCCGATCTCTTCCCGGATCAACCCGGTGAGAACGGCAAGGCCTTTCCCGGCAACCGCGAATCCGATCCTGCTCATGATGTCGGCACCGTGCTTTGCCTGCGCGTTCAACGCGGTGCGCACAGCAAGAACATTGCCCGTCGCGAGGTCGAGGATCTGGGCGGCGAGGGTGGTCGTTCCGACATCAACGGCGATTCCGAGTCCCTCACGCGGTGTGAAGGCGAACGTCGATTCGTCGGCAAGGATCACCGCCTCCCATTGCGCCAGTTCGATCGTCAGATCGTTCCCGGCGGTCGAGCGGCAGGCCAGACGCCAGCCGGCTGCACACTCTTCCGGTGAAAGGATCTGCTCTTGCCCGGGAGTGAGGGGAATGTTGCCTGAGAGGACCTTGATGCGGCATCCTTTGCACTGTGCCTGTCCGCCGCAAGGAAATTCAACGCCGTACTCCGGGAGAATGTCCTGCAACGCAACCCCCCGCGGCGCCTCGAAGGATGCGCCGAGCGGCTCGAGTCGAATGCGGACGGTTGCGCTCATTCTCCAATGCCGATCAAACGTTCCCCGTAGTCCGCGACAATCCGCCGGCCGGGAGGCACGGTCAGAAATTCTTCTTCTTTCCAGGGGCCATTGATGAGCGCGCGCAGGAGCCGGAGATCGCCCCTTTCCTCCTTGAATTGCCATCCCTTGGCCGCCGCGCGGGTTTCTGCCTCCTTGCGAAACCGACCGTCGGGCTCGACGCCCATGCTGATGTACGTCAGCTGCCGGTAGTGTTTCGTCTGGTCGCACAGCTGGTCGTAGAGGTACTGCGCGTTCTCCTCTCCATACTTCTCCGCAAGCTGGGCGAGCGTCAGGTCCATGCCGCTTGCGTGCTGTATCGAAATCTGGCGGAGCTCTCCCTGCGGCTCTCCACGCTCGATCCAACCGCTTGTGAGAAAATAAGTCCCCGGGTTCAACCTAAAATACTCTTCGTAGCGGGGGCAGCTTCCGAAAAACATCGTCATGCAGTCATGGGCTCGGGGGACAACGAGGGGAATGGCGGGCGCTTTCAGCCCGATTAGGCCGTTGTTGCAGAGCCCGTAGCCGAGGAGGATCGTTTCGGAACGGGAGGCATCGACGGCATCGATGGCGGCCTGCAGGCGGGTACGCATCCCCTCTACGCCGATATCGTGCAGGCCTTTTGGAAGGAAGTGGAGCTCCACCTGGTGCGGGGATGCGGCGACGAGCGAACAGGCTTCGCGGTAGAAAACTTCGCAGCTGATGAGACTCAGAATCACGTAAGGTCTCCCGGGGCGGGAACTTCGCCTCTCATGAGGCTTTCGAAAGCGCTGCCACGATAGAGCGGATAAACTCCGGCGTCGTCCCGCAGCACCCGCCGATAAAATCGGCGCCTGCCCCGCGGAGGGCAGGAACGCGTGCGGCAAATTCCCCGGCCGTTGTCCGGTAGGTGATATGTCCATCAACCATTGCAGGGAGCCCTGCGTTGGGCTTGATCCAGATGGGGAGCGGCGTCGACTGTTTGAGCCGGCGGCACACGGGGATATACCCTTCGATCCCGAGTCCGCAATTCGCGCCGATCACATCTGCCCCCGCTTCGGTGAGCGCTGCCGCTACCTGCTCGGGCGTTTTGCCCATCATGGTCCGGTCTTTCTCCTTCCCGGAATCGAAAACCATGCTGACCACCACCGGCAATCCCGTCTTTTTCGACGCCTTGAGCGCGATAAGTGTCTCGTCGAGATCCGTCATTGTCTCGATGGCAATGGCATCGACTCCCGCCTGCGCGAGCGCTCCCGCCTGTTCGCCGAACGCTATGGCAAGTTCCTCTTCGGTGACGTCCCCGGACATGAGCATCTTGCCGCTTGAGCCCATCGATGCAAAGACAAGGGCGGCAGTCCCGGCTGCCCGGCGGGCAAGCCGCACGCCCGCCGCGTTCAACTCCGTAACCCGCTCTGCTCCGCCATGGCCTGCCAGGGCAATCCTGTTCGAACGGAATGTGTTGGTGAGAATGATCCGGCTTCCAGCGGCCACGTACGCCGCCGCAACCTGCTCTACCCGTTCGGGGTGCGAAAGGTTCCACAGGTCGGGATGCTCTCCCGGCGGCAATCCGAGCGCCTGCAACTGCGTCCCGAGCGCCCCGTCAGTGACCACGGGCGACGCGGAGAGGAGTTTTTCGATGAGGGGATGCATGGTCTCCCTCAGGCGGCGAGGAGCTTCCGCGCAAGTGCAACGGCGGCGTTGGCATTGCTGCTGTAACCGTCAGCGCCGATCTCGTCGGCATACTTCTGCGTCACCGGAGCGCCGCCGATGATGATCTTCACCTTTCCGTGCAGACCGGCGGTGTTCAGATTCTCGACCACCGCCTTCATCGCGTGCATCGTGGTCGTGAGCAACGCCGAGAGAGCGACGATCGAAGCATTCTTCTCCCGGGCTGCTGCAACGAACTTCTCCGGCGAAACGTCCACGCCGAGGTCCACGACTTCGAAACCGGCCCCCTCGAGCATTGCTGCGACGAGGTTCTTGCCGATGTCATGCAGATCTCCCTGCACAGTCCCTATGACCACGCGGCCGACCGGTTCGGTCCCTTTTTCCGCGAGCAGGGGCCGGATCAGCTCGAGCGACGCCTTCATTGCACGCGCAGCGATCAGGAGCTCCGGGACGAAGTACTCGTTTGCCTCGTACCGCCGTCCCACCTCATTCATTGCCGGGATCATCGTGTCGTGGACCAGTGCAGATGGGTCGATCCCCTCCGAGAGGGCCTGCTGGGTCACTTCCCGCGCGGCCTTGAAGTTACCGTTCAGGATTGCGTCGTAGAGTTTCTGAAGATCAGCCATCGTATGCTTCCTCCGCGTTGATTACTGAATTCCGTATTTGTGTATGGTATCGTACATTGTCACGATCTTCTCGGTCGAGGTCACAGGCTGCAGGTTGTGGCAGGGTGCGCACACCCAGCGTGCGCTCCGGAATATCTCGATATTGTCGAGCACCTCCTGGTGCACATCCGCGGCAGAGCCGAAGGGGAGCGTCTGCTGATTGTCCATCGCGCCATGGAATATCACCTTGCTTCCAAAATCCCTGACAAGCCCTTCACGATCCATCCCCGGACAACGCCACTGGATCGGATTGAGAAGCTCAATGCCGGTGACGTTCAGGAGGTCGGGAATCACGTTCCGCACGGCACCATCGGTGTGGTAGAAGACATGAATGCCGAAGCTCCTGGCAAGATCCGCCATCTTCTTCTGGTTGGGGAGAAAAAATTTCCTGATCTGCGGGAGACTCATCAGCAGCGCCGTCTGTCCCCCCAGGTCTTCCGCAACGTACGTAACGTCCACCCGTCCCTTCCCGATTGCAAACGTGCGTTCGGCGAGGTCATAATGGTAGTCGAATATGCGCTTCAGCGCCGCCATGGCAAATTCTGGTTCCGCAATCAGGTCCATCATGGCAAGCTCGAGCCCCCGCAGTGCGCAGTAGAGGAGATACGGCTCGAAGGAACATGAACGGACGAGACGGTGGGCCGGAACCTGCGAGAGCATCGCACGGTACGCCTCATAGTCGTGATCGTCGGCGCTCGGCCAGGCGTATCCGTCGAGTTCCTCGATGCACGTCATGTGCGCGAGCGGATGGTTGGCGAACTCCTCGTACACTCCGCCGCCATAGTCAATCGACGTTCTTCGCAGACCCCACAGATCGGCTTCCGGATCTCCCGGGAAATGCGCCAGCGTGCGCGGCGGCTCGACCGGTATGATCCCGTCGATATGCAGAGCGGAGTAGAGCTCTTCGATGGTCGTACACCCGAGATCGCGGAAAAGTCTCCGGGTGACTTCATCGGTTGCCCAGTAATCCGTCGGGATGCGGTCGGTGCGCTCACCCGCGAAGAGCGCGAGCCATCGTTCACGTGGTGTCACGGCGGGGGGGTGGTTCGTTTTATTGTTGGAACGGCGTGCCATATATAATGTACGAAATCGTGGCGTGGAAATCACCCCAGGTTGACCCTTCAACGGGATCTTTGTAGATTATGCCGCTCTTACACATAAGGATCACATGCCATTTGTCGGGGAGTTGAGCGCGCTGTTGACGGCGTGTTTCTGGGCGGGGAGCGCTCTGGTGTTTGCGGCGGCTACGGCGCGTGCAGGTTCGATGCCGGTCAACCTGGCGCGTCTTCTCCTGGCCACACTCTATCTGGGCGTGCTGATTGCGGTGATGGGTTTCAGTGTGCACATCTCGTTCTCCCAGGGGATGCTCCTGTGTATCAGCGGCGTGATCGGCCTGGCAATAGGGGATTCCTTCCTCTTCAATGCGTTCCGCGAACTCGGACCCCGCATCACGATGCTCATCATGTCCACCGCCCCTGCGTTCGCAGCCCTGCTGGCATACATCCTCCTTCATGAAACGCTCTCCTTCTACGGTATCCTCGGCATCCTGGTCACGCTCGGAGGCGTTACCATCGTCGTGCTGGAGCGGAACCCGAATGCCCCGCATGCGCCTGTCGCGTGGCGCGGCGTATTCTTCGCCGCCATCGCGGCCGCGGGGCAGGGTGTGGGATTGATCTTTGCGAAGATGGCATTCCTGGAGGGGGAGATCAACGGCTTTGTGGCGACACTTATCCGCATTCTCGGGTCTCTTGTCATTATGCTTCCGATTGGCGTGGTCGCCGCCAGGTCATCGGATGCGTTCAGGATACTGCTGACCGACCGCCGGGCGTTCGTCCTGACAGCCATCGGGGCTGTGCTCGGTCCGTTTCTCGGCATTTCGTTCAGTCTGATCGCCGTCGCGCATACCAGCGTCGGCATTGCGGCAACCATCATGGCGACCGTGCCGATTATCATGCTGCCGATCGTTCATTTCATTTACCGGGAGAATCTCACCTGGAAGGCGACACTGGGTGCGGTGATAGCCGTTGCGGGGGTCGCCGTTCTCTTTCTGCGGTGAACGTCTGCAGCTGACATGTCAGGGACTGAGAAGGGAAGGGTGTGATGAAGAAGATTGCGATCGCACTGACGTTCATAGCGGCAGCCGCCGCCGCGTTCGCCCAACAGCCGGCCGAGCTCAAGGACGTCTCGTATAAGAACGTGACGTTCAGTTTTGATGCGTCTCTTGCCCAGGAATATCTCGCGGAAACGGTGCGGGCAGTTCCCCTCGTCAACAAGACCGAAAAGCCTGACGGGGTCTGGCCCGCGCACATCCTCATCACGTTCCGCGAGTCGTATGTCCCCGCCCAACGCCGACAGGCGGGAGGGGATTACAGCCAGATGAAGTTGTACGTGTTCCCGACATCAGACCCCGACAATAAGGAGTTTGCAAAGGACTTCCCGACAACGAAACAGGCCGTCGACGATCTCACCGCGTATCTCGTCAAACGCAGCCATCCGCGCGGAAAGACGGTGCCGTTCCTTCCCTGGGCAGACGTCGGTCAGGCCTTCGTCGGCAAACGGAAAATTCTCCGGTTTCGTAACGGCCGCGGAGTGCTGTTCCTGACGCAGTACGGGCAGGAGAAAATTCCGCTCAACAACAGCGATCTCGTTTACACATTCCAGGGACTGACCGACGACAACGCCTGGTTTGTCTCCGCACTCTTTCCTGTGGGCGCGCCGGGACTGCCTCTGGCGCCCGGAGCGGGGGATACGGCGGCTACCGCACAGAGTGTCGAGCGGACGGTGGCGCAGACTGCACAAGAGCTGGAAAAACTGCCTGCGGGGAAATTCAAGCCCCCACTCACATTGCTGGAGAACGTGATCCGTTCCCTTAAAATTGGCCCCAAGTAGGGAGAGAACACCGCGAACTCGAAAGGACAAATTCACGATGATGCACCGGAGACCGCTTCACCTCTCTCTCCTGTCGATTCTCTTCCTTGCATTCCTCGCCGTCCCTGTCTCCGCGCAGGATGAGGAATCCCCCACACGATACATCAACCCCCTGATCGGCACAGGATCGCACGGTCACACGTATCCCGGCGCATCCCTTCCGTTCGGGATGGTCCAGCTCAGTCCCGACGCCGGCAAGAGCGGATGGGACTGGTGCTCCGGATACCATTACTCCGATTCTTCGCTCGCGGGCTTCAGCCATACACACCTGAGCGGGACCGGTTGCGGCGATCTTGGAGACATCCTGTTTACTCCGGGCACGTCATCGGCGATCCTGAACGACAAGTACCGCGCACCCTTCTCTCATGCGCATGAAACCGCTGCCGCAGGATATTATTCGGTTCTTCTCCAGGATTCGAAAGTCCTCGTTGAGCTGACTGCGACGACGCGTGCCGGGTTCCACCGTTACACATTCACATCCTCCGACTCCGCACTGATCGTCATCAACCTCGGCTACGGTCAGGATGACATCACGATGGAGTCGTTCGCCGGGCTGGAAAACGAATCCCTTCTGATGGGGTCCCGATACTCCAACGGCTGGGCGACCGATCAACGCGTGTTTTTTGCGGCCCGGTTCTCCCCCGCGCCGGCATCGGTCGGCTTCCTTTCGGACGGCGTGCCGCTCCCGGGGAGCCGCCTCGCACGCGGAAAGAATGTCAAGGCGGTTCTGAGATTCGCAGTTCCCCGGGGTGGAATAATCCTGGCGAAAGTGGGGCTCTCCGCCGTGAGCACGTCAGGGGCGCTCGGGAACCTCACGAACGAAATCCCCGGTTGGGATTTTGACATCATCCGGCAGTCGGCCGCGGAGGCGTGGGACAGGGAACTCCGCAAAATCGCCGTGCAATCGTCCGATGAACACCAGAAGACTGTATTCTATACGGCCCTTTACCATGCGATGCTGGCGCCGACGATGTACGCGGATATCGACCGGAAATACCGGGGCGCAGACGGCCAAACGCATCGCGGGGACACGTTTCAAGACTACTCGACGCTCTCGCTCTGGGATACCTTCCGCGCCGCCCATCCCCTCTATACGATTCTGATGCCGGATCGCGTCGGTGATCTGGTCAACTCCATGCTGGCATTCGCGCGGGAAGGCGGCCATCTTCCTGTCTGGCCGCTCGCTGCGTGCGAGACCAATACGATGATCGGCTACAACGCCGTGCCGGTTATTGCTGACGCATATCTCAAAGGGGTCAAGGGTTTTGATATCCAGGAAGCATACCGCGCCATGAAGGCGAGCGCGATCCGCGATCACCAGGGACTGAAATACTACTCGCCGTCGGCAGCGATCCCTGAAACCGGGGGTGCTGCTGCAGCTTCGTGGCCCCCCGCCGAGACGGGCCCGGTGTTCAACGGCTACGGAACGCGCTTTGCGGGGGACACCATCAGCTATCACTCAGCTCACCCGCAGGTTTCCCGCGCCATGATTGCGCGTGCGACGAGCGAACACTCGACCATCCTGTGGAACACGTCAACTGTCCCGGCGAAACTCACCGACAAGAATCTCTCCTTCGTGTGGCTCGCAGGAGTCGCCTCGCAGAAGGGGGCGCATCGATTTGACCTCTATCTTAATCGCCAGTACCTGCTCAGCTTCAATACCGCCGCGAAACCGTCGGACCGCGAGTGGAGCATTATCGGACGCACAGGTGCCCGTCTCTCGTTCCGCGCGTCAACCACCGACTGGATGGGCGACCTCTTCGGGACGATGGTTCTTACCGTCCCTGCAGGTGCCGTCAAACCGGGCACATCGCAGGAAGTCCAGCTGACGGGCGGCAACGACGCAAGCCCGGACTGGGTCATGACGTTTATGCACCAGTTCACGCCGCGGTTGGTCCTCTCCGGTGACTTCGGGACCGTGAAAGAAGGAGGGAGCACGGTGCAGATGATTCGCGCCGACGTGGAACACGTGGGGCCTCCCGGACGCGTTACCCTGACGGCAGAAGGCGTCCCACCCCTGACGGTGTGGGTCACCCCCGGGCTCTCGACATTTCGCATTCGCGTTCCCGCAGTCGCAGCGACCAGAACCGTGGCGGTTACGCTCGGACCGGCAAAGACCCCGACTGCCCGTGGGACGGTCACCGTGGTTCCGATGCGTTCCGTCGGATATATCCCGGCTGATATGGAGCCGGAATCGGTGTCGAAGACGCTCGAATATGCCTACGACGACTGGTGCATCGCACAGGTGGCGAAGGCGCTCGGGTACAAAGACGACTATGCGCTATTTACCGAGCGGGCAGGATATTTCAAGAATCTCTTAGACAAGACGACGGGATTCATGCGGGGGAGAAATCTTGACGGGTCCTGGCGCACGCCGTTCAATCCGCGCTATTCCACGCTCAAGCAGCCCGAGTATACCGAGGGGAACGCGTGGCAATACTCCTGGTTTGTCCCGCACGATGTCCGGGGTCTCATCACGCTGATGGGGGGAAGAGAGAAGTTCACCACCAAGCTCGACTCGCTCTTCCAGCAGAGCTCCAATCTCGAAGGGACCGGCGCACCCTCGGACGTTTCGGGTTTGATCGGGCTCTACGCACACGGGAACGAACCGAGCCATCATATCGCGTACCTCTATGACTATGCGGGGCAGCCCTGGAAGACGCAGGAACTTGTCCGTCGCATTATGCGCGAGATGTACGGTGACGCCCCCGACGGGCTCTGCGGCAATGAGGATTGCGGGCAGATGTCGGCCTGGTACATCATGAGCGCCCTCGGGTTCTATCCGGTCAACCCGGCGGAGGGGATTTATGTCATCGGGAGTCCGGCGGTCGAGGGGGCGACGATTGACGTCGGTGATGGGAAGACATTCACGGTCACGGCGCGCAACATGTCTCCCCAAAACGTGTATGTCCAGTCCGTTGCGCTGAACGGCCAGCCGCTCGAAAAGACATACATCCGGCACGCGGACATCATTGCGGGTGGAACTCTGGAATTCGTCATGGGGCCGGCGCCGAACAAGAAGTGGGGGAGCGATCTCTCAGCGGCGCCTCCCTCCATGTCGCCGTAATACCTGTAAGAAAATTCACCGCGGAGACGCAGAGGCGCTGAGAAAAATTTTGGTATTCAAAACGAAAACTAAAGGATGTCGATAACTTCATTCCGATCGTTCTCAGCGTCTCTGCGCCTTTGCGGTTTTCTCTTGATCTGTGTTGCCCCACGGCCGCCTGCAAGCGAGGCTGCGATCATCCCCAAGGGGTATGTCTGCGTCCGCACCACCGCTCCCCCCACGATCGATGGCGTTATGAATGACCGCGCATGGCATCAGGCCGCCTGGACCGATGATTTCGTCGACATCGAGGGGAGCGCAAAACCCCACCCGCGGTTCCGGACGCGTGTCAAAATGGTGTGGGACGACACCTGCCTTTACATCGGCGCAGAGCTCACCGAACCGCATCTCTGGGCGACGCTCACCCGGCGTGATACGGTGATCTTCTACAACAACGATTTCGAAGTGTTCATGGACCCGGACGGCGATAACCTCGAGTATTACGAACTCGAGATGAATGCACTCAACACCGTGTGGGACCTGTTCCTCGCAAAGCCGTACCGGGACGGAGGCCCGCCACGCGACAGCTGGGACATCGCAGGACTCAGAAGCGCAGTCCACGTGCGCGGTACGCTCAACAATCCAGCAGACACCGATACGGGGTGGACGATCGAACTCGCGCTCCCGTGGGCCGCGCTCGGAGAATTTGCCCACCGCAAAGCTCCGCCGGCAATCGGCGACACGTGGCGCATCAACTTCTCCCGCGTGGAGTGGCACCATGAAATCGTGGACGGATTGTACCGCCGCGTCCCCGGAACGAAGGAAGACAACTGGGTCTGGTCTCCCCAGGGGGTGATCGACATGCATCAGCCCGAGATGTGGGGCTATCTCCAGTTCGCCGGCCCTCACGGACGTCAGTCGGAATTCAAGCCCGACCTGTCGCGGCGCGCGAAAGACGTCCTCTGCCGGATCTACCACGCCGAGAAGGAGTATGCCCTGCGCAACGGCTCCTGGGCGACCAACCTCGACCAGCTCGGCCTCACATCCCTTCCGCTGGCCGGACTTGCGGATCCGCCTGCGCTCTCACTGACCAAAAGCGGCTTCCTCGCGACCGCTACAGCCCTCCTCCCGCACGGGAAGAAAATCACCTGGTTCATAAGGGAAGATTCCAGGCTCTGGAATGACGAGTCACACAACTGAATCCAGCAACCGTCATGATGATTGACCGCAGGAGATTTCTCGGAACGCTTGCCGCGGCTGCTGCCGCCGGTACGCTCACCGGCATCCCCTCACTGACAGCCGCACGGGCGTTTGCTCAGGCATCTCGACCGAAGCTTCGCATTGCCATTCTCGATGAGAAGAATTTCCCCTCGATCAACGGTGTGGAGACTGCCGCCGACATGCTACGTGAGGCGCTGCAGGGGTACCAGCTTGAGTTCGCGGGGGTGGAGGGGCTTTCCCGTTTGCTCGAGGCAGGAAGCATCCATGTCCTGGTCACCCCGTACGGTTCCGCCTTCCCCCTCGGACTCTGGCCTGCGATGGAAAATTATCTGGCACGGGGCGGCAACTGGGTGAATCTGGGCGGCGAGCCTCTGTCCGTTCCGGTTGAGCGAAACGGGGAGGAATGGAGGCCTCAGGTTCGTCAAACCGCATATCACAAGCAGCTCGGCATCACCCAGATTTTCCCCATCCCGCCCGAATCAGGCGTCACGTACACGCCGTGCGGCGATGACGCCAAAAAACTTCTGGGAGCGTTCACTACCGAGCTCTCGTTCGCACTCTATGTGCGCCTGACGACCGGAAAAGATGTCCCGACCGAGGATGGGTCCGCCGGACCGAGAGAAGCGGTTCTGACTCCGCTGATGCATGCCGTCCTCAATGGCGTCCCCGTTGCTGCCCCGTTCATCACCATCGACCGGCTTCAGGGACGTTTCAGCGGCGGACGCTGGGCGTTTGCCGCTTTCAAGGGAACGATCACCCCGCAGGGAATCCGGTTCCTGGTCGACAGTGCCGCTGAGAATGCGTTCGAGCTGCTCGTGCGTCCGTCGTATGCCCGCTTCCGGCCGGGAGAGAGCGTGTCGTTTGCGGCATCGGTCGTCCGTCCGCACAACAGCGGCTCAAAGGCTCCGGCAGGCGAATGCGCGATTGAAGTCGCGGACGAGCATGGCAATTCCGTGGCCTACGCGAGTTTTGCACTCCGCGAGAACAACAGAGTCGTAAGCGGACAGGGTCCCCTGCCGCTCGATGCCGGGAAGGGACTTCCTACGGGGTTCTATCGCGCCCGGGCAAAGGCAACCCTCCGGTCCGGATTCCCCGGAGGTACGAAAACCGTCACGAAGGAAACGGGGTTCTGGGTGGTGGAGGACGGCGCAATCAGATCAGGCGAAACGCTGACATCCGACGGGACCTATTTCCAGCGCGGAGGTACGCCGCTTCCGGTGGCCGGGACTACCTACATGGCGTCGGATGTCCACCGGCGATTCCTCCAGGATCCGAATCCGCTCGCGTGGAACCGCGATTTCGAGATGATGAAACGTTCGGGCGTCAATCTGGTCCGGACCGGATTCTGGACCGGGTGGAGGTCGATGACCGCGAAGGACGGCACCCCGAGGGAAGAGGTCCTCAGGGCGATGGATGCATTCTTGCTCACCGCGCAGAAGCACGATATGCCGGTGATTATTACATTCTTTGCCTTCCTTCCCGAAACATGGGGCGGCAACAACCCTTACCTTGATCCTCACTCGCTTGCAGCCCAGAAGACTTTCGTCGGCTCGTTTGCCCGCCGCTATGCGGGCGCGGAGTGGGTCGCGTGGGATCTGATCAATGAGCCCTCCTTTTGCTCGCCAAAGCACCTCTGGTACTGCAGACCGAATTACGACGAGCACGAACGGGCCGAATGGGAGTCGTGGCTCAGGAAGCGGTATCCGGCCTCCTCCGACCAGCATTTCAGGGAACGGGTCTGCGAAATGTGGCGGACGACGCCGGAAGAGGGGATCGGACTTCCCGCCGTGCAGGACTTCGAGGACGCAAACATTTTTGGTGACCGGAGGCCGGGGAAGGCTACCGACTACATGCTTTTTGCGCAGGAGATGTTCACGGGCTGGGTGAAGGAGCTCTCAGCGACGCTCAGGTCGCGCGGGAATCCGCGGCAGTTGATTACCGTCGGGCAGGACGAGGGAGGAACGCTCGAGCGGCCTTCCCCGGCCTTCCATGCCCGTGCAGTGGATTTTACGAGCGTGCATACCTGGTGGTTCAACGACGACATCCTCTGGGACGGCATTGTCACAAAATCACCCGGCGTCCCCAACCTCATCGAAGAAACCGGCGTGATGTTTTACGAGAAGCCCGATGGTTCCGCGTGGCGCACCGAGCAGCAGGCCGCACAGTTGCTTGAACGAAAGCTCGCCCTCGCTTTTGCTTCCGGGGGCGCTGGGTTCGTGGAGTGGATCTGGAACACCAACCCGTATATGAACTCCGACAACGAAGCCGCGATCGGGCTCTTCCGCGCTGACGGCACGGCAAAGCCCGAATTCGCATCGTTTACCGGGATGGCACAATGGATCGGGAGCATACGCGAACACATTCGGCAACCCGAGGACGCCGCAGTTGTGATGGTCCTCCCGCAGTCCGTCACAATGAGCGTCCGCAATCAGGCGACTGCTGCCACCCGCTCCGCGGTCCGGGCGCTCTGTTACAGATGCGGCGTGCGTGTCAGGACGGTCGGGGAGTACCAGGCACCGCAGTTCCTGGGACACCCCCCGCTGATTCTCGTCCCGTCCCCCTCGCTCTTCTCCCGGCAGGCGTGGGAGGCGGTCCTTGCGGGTGTCGGGCAGGGTTCGACACTGGCCGTCACGGGATATTTTGACGGCGATGAGCATGGCCTGCCCACCGGGCGGATGGCTGCACTCGGCTTGAACTGCTCGTCCGCGCCCGTGGACGCCGAAGAGCTTGCGCGCATTGATGAAAAACTCTACAGGGTAAGCTACCGGGGAGAAAAGTTGCAGCGGGTGGAAAAAGCGGTCGTTCTCCCCGGGGGAACGACGGGTCCGCTCTTCTCGCATGACAGGGGAAAGATTCTCTGGTCTCCCCTCCCGCTTGAATTGAGCGACGAAGCCGGGCCTGCTGTTGCTTTTTACCGGAGTGCCCTCCGGGAATCCGGGATCTCACCCGTCTTCACCCGGGAGAAAGCCGATTCTCCCTCGGCTCTGCTCGTCCTCCCCCTCCTCTTTGTCCGGTCGGCAATGTATATAGTGGTCTCGGAGGGGGGCGCGCCGGAGACTGTGGAACTTACCCATGAGGAAACGGGGTTCTCATTTTCAGTCAGTGTCGCGGCGGGCCGAACGGCGATGGTCCTCGTCAGCCGCTCTGAGCGCTCTGAAATCAGCCGCTGGCCTGCTTGACCGGCGCTTCGCCCCGGTCGTTTGACCCGAACGCCGATTTTTTGTATACTATCGCATTGCAGGTCGTTCTTTCAGAGAGGTACGCCATGGCAAAACTCTATAGATCCAACAAGGACGAATCGGCCCGGCTGTTTCAGAGCGATTTCCTCGAGCTTTTTACGCATGTCCACTGGAGTGTGCCGATTATCGTTTACTTCCCCCTGGTGACCTACTTCGTCTATCAGGCATGGGCGGGGAATGCGATTTCCGGATCGGCAATCGTCTATAATTTCATCGGCGGTCTCTTTGTCTGGACGCTGTCGGAGTACCTCCTGCACCGGTTTGTATTTCATTACCAGCCGACAACGGAATGGGGAAAGAAGATTCACTTCCTCATGCACGGCGTCCACCACGACTATCCGAACGATTCGAAACGCCTGGTGATGCCGCCTTCAGTGAGCATCCCGCTTGCCCTGCTGTTCTACGGATTCTTCTGGCTCATCCTCCCCGCGGGTTCCGTCGGAGTGTTCTTTGCCGGGTTCATTTTCGGATACATCTGTTACGATGAGATCCATTACGCCACGCACCACGCGCCCTTGAAAGGGAAGGTGGGGATCTGGGTCAAGCATCACCACATCCGCCATCACTATCTCGACAACGGACGGGGCTTCGGGGTCAGTTCCCCTCTCTGGGATCTCGTGTTCGGCACGATGTACGGCGAAAAAGAGCAGGTCCCTCTCGATACGAAAGAGGCATGACGCATCAGGAGGGCGTTCGGCCGAACGCCCGTTGATTTGCCACAGCGGGCGTCCGGCCGGACGCCCTTTTTTTTATCCCGCGAGGTCCCATGGTCCGCACTTCCGTTGCGCTGTTCCTCACCCTGACGTTTCTCGCATCGGCACTTGTCGCTCAATCACTGAATGTCGGCAATCCGTCCTTTGAATCTTCCTCAGGCGGTCTCAGCACCGATTGGACTCTGATCACAACCGTTATGCGTGAAAACCATGCGGGACCCGACCGGACAATCGCGCACAGCGGGGGGACAAGTCTGAAGGTGGAGCATGTGCGTCCCGGGACATTTGCGGCCGCCTCGTCTCCGGTGAAGCTTGCAATCGGAAAACTCTACCGTGTGAGTGGGTGGATCAGGACCGACAACGCGTCTGCGGATCCGACTAGCCGGTATCCCACCGCGGTTGCGGCAACGCTTACCATGGAATCGTTCCCGTTTACCGGCAACGCCACCGTGGTCGGGGGGACACACGACTGGGCAAGGTCGGAAGGCCTTTTTATAGCGACCCAGACCGAGGACAGGATCGTCGTTCGGTTCGGCTACAACGGGACCGCCGTCGGGACGGCATGGTTTGACGACGTTGCGGTGGAGGAAGTGGACGATATCACGTCATTCATCCCGATGGAAACCGTCCGCTGGTTCGGTCCCGCCTTCCGGTACACCGACCGGGGGTGGACGTTCGTTCACATCGAAGGCGCGCCGTTTGACCGGGGGTACCAGTACGGTTCGCTCCTCTCGAAAGAGATTGTCGCCTACATGGACAAACTCGCGATCCGTGCAAACGGCGACAACCCGGCCGCGGGATGGTGGACCATGCGGACGATGGCCGATGCCCTCATGCTCCGCCGGTACGACCCGGAGTACCTGGAAGAAATGAAGGGGATTG
The DNA here is from genome assembly GCA_041493205.1 of Bacteroidota bacterium. GTDB lineage: Bacteria > Bacteroidota > Ignavibacteria > UBA10030 > UBA6906 > JBGPYM01. Next base: position 2,160 of record JBGPYM010000010.1, on the reverse strand, counting down.
CGGACGGCGCAGCGAAAGCAGGAGCAATATTCCGCGGACGTGCGGTTGACTTCCTCGATATTGTGACGGTCAATTCCGCCGTGGATCTCGGGCAGCTCGGGGAAGGCCTCAACAAAAGCGCGAACGCGCTGAGCGGCAGGAGCTTCCGCGCAGAAGAGGATGAACTGAATGCGGCAGAGCGTCTCCATAAGTGTTCTTCGTTCCTCGCCAACGGCCCGGCGAGTAAAGACGGGAAGATTGTCTTCGGCCAGCTTTTCATGTGGAACGGCTACACGGGGGTGCACTGGGATGTTATCTGCGACGTCGTCCCGGCGCGCGGTCACCGGCTCGTCTACGAGACATTCCCCGGCGGGATCCACTCGGGTGCGGATTTCTATCTCAACGATGCGGGCATCATGATAGGGGAAACGACCGTCATGCAGACGCCGTTCAACCCCGACGGGGAACCGCAATCTTCCCGGATACGGAAAGCCGCGCAGTACGGAGAGAGTATCGACGACGTGGTGCGGATTCTGACGACGAATAATAACGGGTTGTACACCAACGACTGGCTCATCGGGGATACGAAAGCGAATGAAACCGCCATCCTTCTCCTCGGCACGAAGCGCCATAAACTCTGGCGAAGCTCCCGGAACGATTTCCCGGGCGGTACCACGGGATTTTACTGGAGCAACAACAACGCAAAGGACCCGGAGGTACGCAAGGAATACGTGCCTGATCCCACCAGCGCGCCGTTCGATCTGGCATTTTCTCCCTGGAACAGGGATATCGCCTTTGTGGAGTTTTATAAGCGGGCAAAAGGCACGATCGATGCAACCGGCGCGGTGAACTTCCTCGCGACATCGCCCATCAACCGCCCGCATGCCTGTGACGGAAAAGTCACAACATCCGCCATGGCGCAGAAGATGGTGTTTATGGCAAATTACGGAAAAGTCACGATGCGGGAGAAGGTCCCCGAAAAGAACAGCCGGCTGATGCCCGATCTCCCCGGCGTCCTGCCGCATCTGTCGCTCGGATATTCCGTCTTCAGTCCCATCATGGTCACGGAGAAGCTGAAGGCGTTGAAGGCGAAGGAAGTGCTTGCTGAGACCGCGACGAAAGATCCCGAGGATATTGCGGCGCTGAAAGACTTCTACACTTTCGACAAGAGGTCTCTCTGGCTGAATACGGTATATCCTGCGTCGGACGCTGAAAACTGGTACGTGAGCGGAACCGCAACCTACTGGCAGATGCTCAACGCGCTTCCGGCCGAATTGCCTGCAGCCGCCGGGTCGATGAGGGACCAGTTCGCCGAAATGAACTGCCGGCTGCTGTATACGGTTTCGCGTGAAGGGGCGCTCGCTCCCCTGAAAGCCGAACGCCGGTACGACGGCTACAGGAGCTATGTCATTCCACGCATTCGCGGCACGTACGCACTGCACCAGCTCCGCCTGTTGCTTGGGAATACTTCGTTTGCGGCCATGATGAACGCCCTGCATGAGAAGTTCCGTGAGAAACCGATGACGACCGCCCAGTTTGCCGCAGCCGCAGAAGAAGCCGGGGGAAAGGAGGTCAGGCCGTTTGTGATGCAGTGGCTCGAACGGGACGATCTTCCTGACCCGCACGTCACGGCTACCGTGCAGCCGGCCGCCGGTGGATCGCGCATAACCGTCCAGGTGCGCCAGACGGGGACTCCGTACCGCTTTGTGGCTTCGGTCGCGATTCAGACCCCCGAAGAGAAGATCTGGAAGAGCGTGAAGGTGATGGACGGGGAGGAGTCGTTCACGTTTGACGTGAAGGGGACCCCGCGCTCGATCGTGTTCAACGCGGGGAATGACATCCCCGTCCCGCGCAGGAATTACTACACGTTCTCCAACTTTTTTGATGATTTTACGTCGTCGCGCATCGTCTACGGCACGGGGCGGCATATCGAGGCCAACCATACCGCCGCGCTGAAATTTCAGACCGTGCTGGCGGACCAGTTCGTCGAGCTGATGACGCCTATTCGCCAGGACGCCGAAGTCACGGATGCGGAACTCGCTGCCAATGATCTCATCGTGCTGGGAGGTTCGGACAATGCACTGACCGCTCGCCTGGCGCAGTCGCTCGGCATCACAACAGGGAAAAACATGTTCCGGTGGCAGGGAAAGGTGTACGGCGAGGCCGACGACGGACTCTTTG
>JBGPYM010000120.1:0-9026 GCA_041493205.1 Bacteroidota bacterium | reverse complement strand
TGGGGATCGAGCCGTTCCTGATCGCCTATGCCATCAATATCATCGTGGCGCAGCGCCTAATCCGGACCCTCTGCATGGCCTGCAGGCGGCCGCTCTCCAAGAATGAACTCGACATCGAGACCTATGTGAAGTTCGGGTTTGCCGAAGAAGACATGCACAAGAATACGATCTACGAGGCCGCGGGGTGCGACAAGTGCAACGGCGGCTACAAAGGCCGCGCCGCCATTCACGAAGCCCTCTACTTCACCAGGGAAATCCGGGCGATGATCGTTCGCTCCGCCGAGGACGTCAACGAGGAAGAAATCCGCGTGCAGGCCCTCAAGGACGGTATGTGGGATCTCCGCCGGGCCGGCATCGAACGCATCAAGCTCGGCCAGACAACCCTCGAGGAAATTGCATCAGCGACAACCGGCGACTGACCGCCGGCACTCAACGACGGGAACGGGAGCATGAACCTCGGGCAGATGATGCTTGTCGTGGGCGCGGTTGTGCTGCTGGGCGTTCTGATCCTCAACGCGAACGCCAGGGTCTACCAGGCCAACGACACCATGTACACGAGCGAGTTCGGCGTCACCTCGATCTCGCTGGCAACCTCGGTGGTGGAAGAAGCGATGGGGAAAATGTTCGATGAGAATGTCGCGAGCGGAACATCCGCCGCGGTGTATGATTCCTCGCTCTTTACCGCCCCCGGATCCCTGGGGAAAGAATCAGGGGAGAGTTACCGGGGAGCGCATGATCTCGACGACTTCGACGATTTCAACAACCTCTTGTTCGTGTACAAAAGCGATGTCCCCGCAGACACCGCCTCAACACCCGGATCCACGTACGAGTTCAAGATCCACGGGCTCCGCGGCAAGTATTTCGTGCGTACGAAAGTGGAGTACGTGAGGCCGCCAAACCTCGATGTGGCGTATACCCTGAAACAGACCTGGCACAAGAAGATCACGGTGAAAGTGTGGAGTTCCACTGAAAAGGACACACTGGTGTATCCTGCGGTTATGAGTTACTGGAATTAACCCGGTCCTCCGGGAAGAGAGGCCCCCGTGTCGGTCATGCTGGACTTAATAGGTTCGGTGGTCATTGCGTCCTTCGTCATCCTGATGGGGCTGCGCCTGAACGCCACGATCGCCGGAAGCGCCGACGCGTCCATGGCGAATCTCAATGTCCAGGAATCGATGGCGGACCTGGTCCGGAATCTCGAGTATGATTTCCGCAAGATCGGCTACAACGTGTCCGATCCGAAAACCAGCATCGCTCTCGCCGATACAGCGCATCTGAAATTTTACGCCGACATGGACAAGGACGGCACGGTGGACAGCGTCGAGTGGTTTATCGGCCCGCCGCTCACAACGCTCCCCAACCCGAAGGTGCGGGTGCTCTACCGGCGCTACAACAACGAGGATGCAGGCGGTGCCGCCGGACTCGGCGTCACCGAATTCAAGCTGAAGTACCTCAATGCGAAAGGGGACACCATCGCGCCTCTCGATGCATCGCGCTACAGCCAGATCTGGGTGATTGAAGTGTCGCTCAGGGTCGAGAGCCCGTACAAGGTCCAGGATGCAGTGAATACCGATATTGCCGACTACGCAGCAGCCTACTGGCGCCAGACGCGTCTCGCGTCGCGCAATCTTGTCCGGCATTAGGGGGGAAGGCAGAACGCCATGGGTAAAGCCAGCATCATCTATGTGTTGGGACTGACGCTGATCATCGGCGTGACAATGAACAATCTCAGCCGGAACAGCGCCACCTCTGCAGACGCGTACGCGCTCTATTACGGGGACACCCAGGTCCATAATATTGCGCTCACGGGAGCAAACATCGGCACCAGTTACCTGCTCCGTACCGCCGGCGTTCCCGCAAATTTCGGACTGTCGTTTTTCGACGGACGTGACAGCGTGATGTTCCTCCCGGCGACCCCCCACCCCCTCTGGGTCACGATCCGCAGTTCTGCCTGGTCCAATATCAACAGACAGGACAAAGACGCCGGTTTTCCGTTTCGGGACACCGTGGAAGGCGTCTTCAAAAACGTCCAGTTTGCCAAGTACAGCTGGTTCACCGAAAATGAAACGAACGGCTACGTCGATGAAAACGGGAATCCCGGACCCCACAACGGCCTCGCCGACTGGAAAATCACGGGCGATTCGCTCTTCGGCCCGGTGCACACTAACAACAGGTTCAACCTCGACGGCACGCCGTATTTCCACGACAAGGTGACCGCCGGACTCGCCCCCAATCTCGGGGGGTCGGCGAACCCGACGTATAACGGCGGGTTCGAATGGGGCATCAATCGCCGGCGGCCCAATACATCCTCGCTCGAGTCGAAGCTGACGACGGGAGCCGGCTGGCTGTATAACGGCGGCGGAAGCTCGGACGTCGAGCTCACGTTCATGAACAATGACGTGCATGTGAGAATCCCCCCCGCCACCGGCAGCGTGCGCGATACCGTCATGGCTATTACGGCGCTTGCGCCGAATGGCGTCATCGTCGTCAAGAACGCCGATGTGCGCGTGAAGGGAACGTATGCCGGAGCAATCACGGTCGCGGCGTTCAAAGGATCAAGCGGCGCCGGCCTCAACAAGGGAAACGTCTGGATCGACGGCGATCTCGTTGGGGCGTCGAATCCCGCAACCAATCCCGCCTCCCACGACATGCTCGGCATCGTGGCGGGACGCATGGCGTATATCTCCCGCGATAACGCCCGAAACCCATCGACCGTCGTCAACATCCAGGCTGCCATTTACTGCCAGGACGGGGAGCTGGCCGCAGAAGATTACTGGGATATCCCCGTGAGCGGCAGGGTAAATCTGTTTGGCGGCGTCACGCAATCCACGGCAGGATCCCTCGGCGTGTTCAATCCCGGACCCCCTGTGTCGTTCCTGAGCGGCTTTGCCTACAGCATCAGAAACGACCCGCGGTTCGACAGCGCCCAGCCGCCCCTCTTCCCCTACTCGGATAGCTACGAACTCGTCTCCTGGTGGGAAAATTGACCTGGCGCACTTTCCAAAAATGGCGCTGGAAGGCTGTAATATGTTCATTCATAAGGTTAAAATGCCTGTATCCTGAAGTCGGGAGTCATATAACGCGCAATTGGGTATCAGAGGCTTTGAGTTGTTGACAATGCAAATCTCTATGGATATATTCACGGTGGTTTCTCGTACTAATCATTCGTTAAATCTCACGATATGATAGAGACTGCGATAAAGACGTTACAGGAGATTTCCGCTGCACTCCCGGATACTGTGCCGGGAATGGAACGGCAAATGCTTATCGGAGATTTGCTGACAAAGCAATCGCCTGCGGAGAGGACCGCGCTCAGGAAGCTGATGGACAGTTACCTGATGCGGATGTCGAAGATCAATGCGTCCGACATCGACATGGGTGGCTACGGGACCAACGGGAGCGTCTGGTACCGTGTCTACGGCGAAAAACGTCCGGCCAAGGATCTCGGGACGTTTACCCTCGACGAATTCAATGTGCTGATCCAGAGCGTCCTGATCGAGCGCCAGAGACTCTTCCTGTATGAAAACCGAAGTCTGGATCTCTCGTACAGCATCATGGAAGACGATAAGATGTTCCGCTTCCGTGCCAATGCGTACTTCGATCTGGATCACCTCGCGCTCAACATGCGCGCAATCAATGCGACCGTCCGCCCCTACAAAAACCTCGACTTCCACCCGAACGTGACGAAGATGCTGAGCCTGGCCCACACCGAACAGGGGCTCACGCTCGTCACCGGGATCACCGGCTCGGGGAAAAGCTCCACGCTCGACAGCATCATCGACGCGAATAATCACACGGTCGACGGCCACGTCGTCATCATTGCCTCTCCGGTGGAATATGTCCACCGTCCGGACCATTGCATCATCCGGCATCGCGAGGTCGGCCGCGATGTGCTCGGGTTCAAGGAGGGCGCGATTCAGTCGCTCCGCCAGGACCCCGACATCATCGTGATCGGGGAAATGCGAGATCCCGATACGATCCTGACGGCGCTGGAAATCACGGACAGCGGTCACAAGGTCTTTTCGACGCTTCATACGGCGTCGGCGGTGGAAACCATCGACCGTATCATCGGCGAAGTGCCGGTCAACGAACAGGAGCGGGTCCGGATGCGCCTCGCGGATACGCTGACGGCAGTGGTCTCGCAGAAGCTCGTTCCCAGCCTTGACGGCAAACGTGTGCTTGCAAAGGAGGTCATGGTCATGATCCCGTCGGTGCGCGCCGCCATCAAGAACAATAACACCGGCGAAATTTATCAGATGATGGCGGAATCGGGCGACACGGGCATGACGACGCTTGAACAGGATCTCAAACGACTGTATCTCCAGAAGAAGATCTCGCTGGAAAACTGCATCGTCACGGCGAACAACAAGCGCCGGTTCCAGCAGATCATGAACATTACGCAGGTGGGCGATTGATGTGCGCTTTTATTCACAACCGGCATAGTTTCCCATGGCCACAGTAGCAGGTCGAGGAAAATCGGTACTCGGTATCTTTGTCGACGGACTCGACGTCAAGCTCGCGCACCTGACGCTCAAGAAGAAGCGGGTCATCGTCCAGGAACTGAAATCCGCGACGCTGATCGCGAAGCTCCAGGAGCAGAAGGCTGCCGAAACAATGGCGCCGACAATGGGTGACACGACGGATGCATTCAGTCTCGCAGAAACGGCCTCCGCCGAAGGCGTCCAGGAGTCCGCGTCGGAGGATAACAACGCCGTCCTCCTGGGGTTGCTGGCCCAGTACCCGACCAGCAAGTACTCCCTGACCTACAGCCTGGCGGAACCCGCCATCTATTATCATGTTCTGGAAAGCGATTTCGGCCTGAAAGGGGCCAAGCTGAAAGACCGGATTCTTGAAGAATTGAAGAACATCCGCGCCTTCCAGCCTGCAGCCGACGCGGTGGATGCCATCAGGACGGATGAGGGGAACCTGCTCTGTATCGTCCGCGAAGACGGTCTCAGTCTTATCAACTCCCTTGACAACGTCAAGGGGTTCATGGGGGGCCGGATCCCGTTCATCCCGGCCATCGACAGCTCCGACATCTCGCTGATGAACCTCGTCCGGCTCAATTACGACCTCCAGCCCCAGGAGGTCTCGGTGATCATCTACGTCGGTGTCGAGTTCACGCGCCTGATCTTCATGCGGGGCGACCAGTTTTATCAGTTCGCCCCGATCCTCGGCGAAGGATACGATTCACCCAACCTGCAGAACACCGTCTACAGCCGCTTGCTCCTGGAACAGGACAACCTCGCCATCCCGCGGATCCATCGCATCATCCTGGCTGGCGAATCGAAACGGATCGGGTTCCGCGATTTTCTCCTGCAGCAGCTCCCCGACCAGGAAGTGGAATACCTGCTCGCTCCCCGGCTCGACACGTCGCAGCTGTCGGCGGACCAGCAGGAGATGATCTCCGAATATTCCGTGGCGATCGGTGCGGCCTGGAAGGTGCTCGATCCTGACAACAAGAACGTCTACAGCATCAACCTGCTTCCGGCGGACGTCAAGGAAGGCCAGCGCGTCTTCAAACTCGCCTGGCACGGGTACCTGTTGATGCTGCTGTTGTTCATGTCGACGCTGTTCTTCACATGGCAGATTGCCCAGAAATCAAAGGAGATCCGCGAGCTCCGCGATGTCCTTACGCTCAAGGAGGGCCAACGCGCGGAGAACCAGACGCTTGCAAGTTCGATCCAGGCGCTGCAGGAGCAACTCTCGCGCTACAAGACCTCGCTCGCCCTGTATGATTCCCTGGTCCCCGGCAGCGCGCGCTGGAGCAAGGTGCTGACCCAGCTCAGCCACGGCGTCGAAGACCTCAATTCGATCTGGCTGTCGGATTTCGCGTCCGGACAGGAGGGCGTCATCAAGATGAACGGGTTCACCGTCTACCGGACCCGCATCCCGCGTCTGGCGACCCTCTTCGACAATTCCCTGCTGAAAGAGGTCAACGTGCAGGCGATCAGGGACCAGACGGTCTACCGGTACAATATCGAGGTCCCCACGCCGTCGGGTGCGCAGTAGCCACTCTGGATAAGGAGAACTGTCGTGTCATATAAAATACGCAACAGCATCGCACTCGGAGTCCTCCTGTTCCTGATCATGGGGGTCGGGACGTACATCCGGGCGTTCAACCTGCCGCGGAAGGCGAAGACGATTGAGAAGCAGGTGAAGCAGATCGATGAAGAACTCCAAAACACGCCCAATCTCGTGAATGAGTTCAACGACCTGAGTGCGCTGTTGAACGACACCCAGAAACGGTGGGAGAACCGGAACAAAGACATCCCGCCGGTCGATGTGACGTCGCAGAGCTACGCGTACTTCAGCCGCCTTATCGACCTGAGCGGCTACGTCAAGCTGGACATGGTGTACAACGGCGTCCAGGCATTTGGGAACTACGGCTATAACATCTACAACCTCAAGGGCGAGGCGCCGTTCGACAACTTCTATCGTTTCATCTGGTACCTCGAAAACGACCGGAAGCTCTACAAAGTGCAGTCGCTTACGCTGAAGGGCGTGGAAATCGCCCCGACGGAAAAGGAAGAAGGGAAGGTGCTGGTCACCTTCGACATGTTCGTCCACGCCTACTTCTCGTCCGTCGCCGAGCTGTCGAGCTCTCTGGGCGAACGCTCCATCACGCCGAATACCCTGAACGTCGACCCGTTCTATCCCGTCATCTCGAGCGGCATCCCGCCCAATGCCCGGGATCTGGTCGAAATCGAGCGTTCGGATCTCAAGGCGGTCATTACGGGGAAGGCCTATGTGCTTGACCAGGCGAACAATATCCGGACGCTGCAGGAAGGGGATGAAGTCTATCTGGGGTACGTGACGAAAATCGACGCCGAATCTGGACTGATTGAATGCACGCTGAACAAGGGGGGGATCATCGAAAAAACCGTGCTGAAGATCCGCTACGGTCCACTGCAAACTGTCGTTAAAAAATAGCTCCGAGGAGATCATGAAGAAACTAACATTGTTTGTGGCCGCCGCTCTCGCCTGTAGTGCGCACGGGACACTGGCACAGGGGACCAGTCCCGCCGAGCGGAAGGCCCTCCGGGAGTACACATCCCCGCAGGAGCTCGTTTCGATCGCCCCGACCACGACTCTCGACAAGGCCCTCACGGCCATCAGCGAAGTGAGCAAGAAGTTTGTCGGGAAGATCATCATCGACACCGACCGGCGGGCGATGCCGATTAATGTCGACATCCAGGGAATGCAGTGGCGCGATGCCCTTGAGTCCATCTGCCGGAAAAACGAGATCTGGTACACGGAGTACGAGAACTACATCCAGCTCACCGGCACCTCGGAAACCGGCAAAGGCGCCGTGACGGGCCCGGGCGGCGGCGTCACCGGTGCCACGCCTACCGGCTCGCCGGACATGCAGAAGGAAATCGCAAACTTCCGGAGCCGCGAAATCAAGATTTCGGCGGTGTTCTTCGAAGTCAACCTCACCAAACTCGATGAAGTCGGCATCAACTGGTCCTTTATGAAGAGCACGAAGGATGTCGATATCTCGTCATCGTTTGCAGGCGCCGACAAGGTGTCCAGCGAGGTGTTCAAGACCGAGATCACGCCCAAGGTCAGCTTCGCCAATATCACGTTTCTGGCGAAACTCTTCTCCAACTACGAACTGGGCGAAATCCTCAGCGGCCCTTCGCTCGTCGTCCGCTCAGGGGAAGAAGGCCGCATTCAGGTCGGGCAGGATTTCTCCATCCGTGAACGCGACTTCGCCGGCAACCTGATCGATAAGTTCTACAGCGCGGGGACGATTGCCAAGGTGCGCCCCCAGGTGATCTCCGAGCAGGGCGTCAATTTCGTCCACATGATCGTCGAAGTGGAGCGGAGTTCCGTGCAGCCGGGCGCCATCAGCACGATCATCAACAAAACCAAAGCCAACACGAATCTGCTGCTGCTCGATGGCGAAGAGACCATCATCGGCGGGCTGTACAACTCAGAAACGAGCACCGTCCGGGTCGGCATCCCCTTCCTGAAGGATCTCCCGTGGTACGTCTTCGGCCTGCGGTATCTCTTCGGCTACGACCGGGAGGGGGTCACCAAGAAGGAACTGGTGATCCTGATGAAGGCGGAGCTGGTGCCGACGCTGCAGGAACGCATTACGCAGAAGACGAAGGAAGACGGCCTGTTTGATCGGTGGCTGGAGGAACAGATGAAGAGCGAAAAGCACATTACCGGGAAAAAGGAGTAATCGGATCCAATTCTCTTTCATCGCAAAGGACATCATGGTATGAAACAGGCACTCTGGGGAGTATTTCTGGCGGCGGCGTCTCTCGGGCTCTTTGCATGCAAGAGCGACACCGCGTCCGGTCCTGTAACGGGGGAGGGCCAGGTGAGCGGCACGGTCCTCGACAAAACAACTTCGACGCCCCTGACGGGCGTGACAGTCACTGCCCAGAGCCTGGCCGGGGGGACAACCTCCACCACGACCGGTGCGAGCGGGCAGTTCACGATTTCCTTTACGATTGATTCGACGACCTCCGTCATCGTGGCTTTTTCGAAGTCGGGATGGCGCGATACGACCATCGTCTTTTCGATCAAGTCCGGTTCCATTACTCCGGCGACCGTCATCATGACGCCCCGCTCCATCATCGGCAATCCGGGCGGCAGCGGCGGGAGCGGCCTTGCCCAGACCATCGCGTTCATGGGCGCGAATCCGCAGCAGATTTCCGTGCGGGGCGTGGGCGGACTGGAAACCGCTCTGCTGACCTTTGAAGTCAGGGACTCGCTCGGCCTCCCGATCGATGCGGCCCATGCGATTACCCTCACCATCAGCATTCAGAACGGGCCGGGCGGGGGTGAATATATCTCCCCGTCGCCCGTGACGACCAACACGGCGGGCCAGGCGTTCACCACCGTCACTGCCGGCACGCGCTCGGGCGTCTTCCAGATCGTCGCGACCGGTACGGTGGGAGCACGCGTCCTCACCACGACGCCCGTACGGCTCACCATCAACGCGGGATTTGCGGAACAGGTGCACTTCACCGCCGCGGCGCCCTATTACAATCTGCCGATTCTTGGCA
>JBGPYM010000031.1:0-18193 GCA_041493205.1 Bacteroidota bacterium | reverse complement strand
CATCTTCCGACGGCGCCTCCGGGCTCAGCCGGTACCTGACCATCGAGAGCCCCACCGTGGGGATCAGCATCCGGTCGCAGAGCGGGTACGACCCCTGCAGGTTGAACGTATGGATGTCGCCTGCGTAGCCGCTGCCATGCGAGTAACTCATACTGCCGTACGTCGTGGACCAGCCGAGCGTCCAGCGCAGGCTTTTGTCGTCGGTATAGGAGACGTACCCGATCTTCGCGAACACAAAGAAAGGCAATCCGCAGAGCTGTCCGGGCACCGGTTTCACCGAATATTCCACCCCACCCTCGATCTCGCTGACCGCATTGAGCGTAAAGGCCGAGAAGATGGAGTTGAACGACACGTGCGGCTTGCGGTAGATATATTCACCGGTGAATGCCAGCGCGGGGGTGGCGTGGACGCGAACGGCGCCCTGGCCGCGCGCGGTATTCTTGTAGTTAAAATCGTAATCGTACCTGCCATACGCCGTGGCGATCTCGCCGAAGTCGTACGACACGTCGGCGCTCCCGAGTTCCTCATTTTCCGGCAGAGGGGCAACGTAGTACGGGACCGGGGTAAAGGTGGTGTCGCGGTTGCGCATAGTCCAGTACGGATCCTGTTCCTGCTTCCGGTTCATGTAACTGAGCCCGATGCGGGCAGCCGGGATGACGGTCGTGACGACCTGGCCTCCGAAGGAGAGGTTGTCATGCCAGTTCTTCCGGATGCCGGTATAGTCCTGGTTGACGACCGATCCGGCATACCCGCGGACGGTAAACTTATCGTCCAGGAACTTCACCCGTGCGGAGAGGCCATCGATGGTCCCGTTCCCCGCCCCCGCATAGACGGCCTGCCTGCCCAAGCTGAGTTCTCCCATCTTGCCGATGTTCGCCCAGCGCAGGAAGAGGTTGTAGAACCGGACGCGTCCGTTGTCGCCTAGCTCCGATGTTCCATTCACAGCTCCCAGCATGTATGTCTGGAGGGAGAAATCGCCCTGTGTTGCGGAGAGCTGCACGCCCTGAAAGGCGCGCACATAAGTCTTCGAGGATCCCACCGTGTCGAAGCGTTCGAAGGTATAGAAAGACGTTGTGAAGCGGCCATTGACCAGCTGGGCCGTGGCCGCGCCGATCCCGCAAGAGAGCAGGAGGACGAGACATGCCAGGCGTTGAAAATTCATATGCGTTTGATTCTCCTTCCCGCACCCGGTACGGATCCGCCCGTCCGGATGCCTGTTCGTGTGATGAGCATTGTCGTCAGGAAAACACTTCAGCGGGAGTCCCTGGCTCCCTCCGCGGCCTGCCGCCGTTCGATCCGCCGGATAAAGCGGTAGAGCGACAGGCCAACGATCGTGATGATCAGCGTCGAAACACCCAGGCCGATACGGCGGAAATAATATTCCTGGATGGCGCCAGACGCCTCGGCGGACACGCCGGAGGCGGTGACAAGTCCCTTGTCGACGATGACCGCAAAGCGGTCACGGTCGAACGAATGGACCATGGTACGTGCTTCGAGGCGCGCCTGGCGCGCATCGCGCAGCCGGAATTTCGCCTCGCCGATCTCCATACCTTTTTGTTCCGCCTCGTCGACAAGCCCGCGGGCCGTCGATTCGCCGGTTTCGAGGCTGTCAAACTGCCGGCGCATCACGCCGGCAGTCTGAAACCCTTTGTTCTGTTCCTGCGGCGTATGGCAGCGGATGCAGACGGAGCCTGACTCCGTGCCGATGAGCTGTGCCGTCGCCGGGGAAATCGCATGGTTGCCGTGGCACGTCTCGCATTCGGGGAGATGCTGCGCGTCGAAGGCCTGCTTATGCGGGCTCGCAGAGAAGAGATCCGCGTTCAGTGCGTGACAGGTCCCGCACACGCGCGAGATGGACTCCACGCCCGGAGGCGTAGCGCCGTGGTTGCCGTGGCAGCTATTGCACGCGGGGGCGCCCAGATCCCCCTTTTCAAGGAGCGCGATGCCGTGGACGCTCCGCGCATATTTTTCAAACTGGTCGGTCGGGATGCCGTAGCCCTTCATGTGCATGCTGTCGCTGTGACAGGACGCGCAGACCCTGGGGAGGTTCAACGGATAGACACGCGATTTCGGATTCTTCGCCGACAGGATGCCGTGGCTTCCGTGGCAGCTGGCGCATTCGGCGGCGCGGGGATCGCCGGCCGCATTGCGGATCCCGTGGACACTGGTCAGGTACTTATCGCGCTGATCCACCGGGAGGCCGGGGTTATAGTTCCGGATAAACGCCGCGTTGCTGTGACAGGAGGTGCAGGTCGCGACGACATTGAGCGGATTGACGGGCGATGCGGGATTGTCCCGCGGCAGGATCCCGTGCGCACCATGACACGTGGTGCACTGCGCGATCCGGGCCTTCCCGGTGGTTGCCAGTCCCCCGTGCACGCTTCCCTGCAGCGCCGCGAGTTGATTCGTCGGGAGGGTCGATCCGAGGGCCCGCATGCGCACGGAGTCTGCGTGGCACGACGCGCACATCGCCGAGACGGCATCCCCGTGCGGAACGCCGATGAACCCCGCCTCCTTGCTCATGGCGCGTTCCATATCGTCCGATGCGGCATTCCCTCCATGGCACCCCGCGCAGGAGATTCCATGCCGCCGGTGGACGTCGCGGGCGAACGCCGCGGAGGCCTTGTCGCCCACCCCCTGGTGACAGGTGTAGCACTGGTCTTCGGCCTGCGCCGGCAGTGCCGCCGCCGCGAAAATCAGCACAAGTGCGGATGTGCGGAGTGTGTTGATCACAGGAGCCATCCGAGGATAGTCAGAACGAGGACGTAGGCGACGACGAAGATGCCGGTATTGGTGACCAGGCGGCTGTGCTGCCCCTGCGAACCTTTCCTGTCCCAGAACGGCACGATGAGCCAGACCAGGCCTGCGGCGCCGAAGAGGAGCACGCCCAGGAGCTCCCCATCGAGAAACGCGATCTTCGCCGGAATGTACTTGAGCGTCTGGAACATGAACAGGAAGTACCACTCCGGCCGGATGCCGGCCGGCGCGGAGGCAAACGGGTCGGCTTTCACGCCGAGTTCCCAGGGGAAGAACACGGCAAGAATCGCCAGCACATTCAGGACGATCAGCCAGAGGAGAAGATCGCGCAGGATGAAATTCGGGAAAAACGGCATCGGACGATCAAGTCGTCCTTCGCTCCCCAGGGGCTCGCTCATCCCCTGACGCTGGACGAGCACCAGATGGATAATGAGCAGGAATGTGAAGAGCCCCGGCAGGACGGCAACGTGGAATCCGAAGAAGCGGGTGAGCGTTGCGCCCGTCACTTCCTCGCCGCCCCGCAGGAACACCATGAGCGGTTTGCCGATGACGGGGAGCACGCCTGCAATGTCGGTCCCGACCTTCGTGGCAAAGAACGCAAGTTCGTTCCACGGAAGGAGATATCCGCTGAACCCGAAGCCCATGCCGATGAACAGCATCAGCATCCCCGTCAGCCACGTGACCTCACGGGGGTTGCGGTAGGCCTTCCCAAAGTAGACGCTGAACATATGGACGACCGCGGACAGAATAAAGAGGTTCGCGGCCCAGCTGTGGATGGAGCGGATCAGCCAGCCGAACTGGACACGGGACATGATAAACTGGATGCTTTCAAAGGCGAGCTGCTCGCTCCCTTTGTAATAGAGGAGGAGAAGGATGCCCGTGCCGACCTGGATGATGAACAGGAACAGCGTCACTCCGCCGAAATAGTACCAGACCGAGTGCCGGTGCACGGGAACGTACTTCTTCCCCATGAATTGCACCAGGTCATTCAGCCGGGCACGGTCGTCCAGCCACGCATAGAGTTTCTGCCACCGGGTTTTCATGTTTTCCTGGATACGAAGACGTCTTCTCCCTGCACCACCACACGGAATTCATCGAGCGGGCGGGGAGGCGGGCCCGCGATGTTTCGTCCGGTGAGATCGTATTTTCCGTTGTGGCACGCGCACCAGATCACACCCATGTCCTTCCGGTACTGCACCGTGCAGTCGAGATGCGTGCAGGTCGCGGAGAACGCGTGAAATTCGCCTTCCGCCGTGCGGACGAGGATCACGGGTTTGTTTCCGAACCGGACGATGGTGCCGCTGTCCTTCGCAATTGCCTCCGCCTTTCCCACCTTCACGCTCATGACTTCCACCTCCGCCTGTTTCGGCGGTTTCAGGTAGGCGAACACAGGATAGAGGACTGCCGCAGCCCACGCGATCAGCCCTCCGCCAAGGACAACCTTGAGGAAGTCACGTTTCTGCTGCTGCATTTCCGGGGCGGCGGGATTCATTCAGTTTGGATTATGGCATTCATTGCAATTTGTTTCTTTCCACGCATCGCCGATATCGGCCGGGTGCCGGTACTCGATGCCGCCCAGGGAAAGGCGGAGCGTGTCCTGTTCGAACTGCTGCGAGAGAATCGTATGGCACGTGTTGCAGTCCCGCGAGAGGACCTTCCCTTCGGCCGAGACATGTTTGCCGTCGTGGCAGCGGAAGCAACCCGGGTAATACATGTGCCCGATATTATCCGGAAATGCCTTCCAGTTCACGCGCATCGTCGGGAAGTAGTTCCGGCTGTATATTTTCTGGACCTCCTCAACGGCCCGTGCGATGGACGCCCCGCGAGCAGCGGCGATGGCAGGAAAGCCGGTGCTGTAATATTCTGTGATGACCTTCCGGATGCTATCCATTGCGGCTTCGGTGGAGGTATAGGGATACTCCAGGGCCTGGACGGCGAGAGTCTTGATCCCCGGCAGCTGCGGATCGATCCATCCGAGCGACATGACGTGATTGACGGAACGGGCGGGGGGATGATAGATATGCGTCGGGCGGTTGTGACAATCGATGCAGTCCATCCGCCGGACCGGGCGGTGCGCACGTTCCTCTTCGCTCAGGGGTGTGTCGGTGCTCTGGTAGACGGCGACGGTCCCGTCCGGCCGCTTCGCGCGGATCCAGGGGATCGACTGCCGGGTCGAGTCCCGGGGGACGTAGGTCACTTCGTTGGCGATGTTCATGTGCCAGTGGATGCCCGAGGTCGGCCCTGCCTCAATGTTCCCGCCTCCGATCTTGATCAGGAGGTTGAGGGTCCATTTCGTATTCTTCTCATCCGTCATGAAGTAGGTGTTGGTGACCTGCTTCTCGCTGAAGAAATGTTTCGGCCAGTGGCACTGTTCGCACGTTTCCTGCGCCGGCCGGAGGTTTTCGATGGGGGTCGGGATCGGCCGCGGATACTTGTTGAACGTGACGGCATACAGCTGGTAGCTGCCGGAGAGCTTTGAACGGACAAACCATCCGGCGCCGGGACCGATATGGCATTTCACACAGCCGACGCGCGCGTGGGGAGAATACTGGTACGCCGTGTATTCGGGCTCCATGACCGTGTGGCAGCTCTCCCCGCAGAACTGGTCCGAATCCGTGTGCTCGTACGCCTTGAAGCTGCCGAATGCGGAGAAGATCAACAGGAGGATGGTCCCGACGGCGACCAGGGTGAACGCCATACGATGACGCGGGTTGTTCAGATCCACGCGCGGGAGGTGGTGCTCGACCGATTTGCCGGCGCGGGCACGGCGGTGCTCGCGCCAGACGCCTGCCGCCGCAACCAGGAGACCCACGATGAGAATCGCCGGGAGAAGCACGAACGCAATGATGCCCATGTACGGCTTCGGTGTCTCCGCCATCGCTTCCAGAAGCATGAGGAAGAGAGTCAATCCGAAGCTCACGACGGCGATTGCAGTGCCGATCAGCGTGAGAGGATTATAGAATGAATTGGGCAACAAGCGCTTCATGAGACAGCTCAATCCTGGGTAGTGCGGGAGATCTCCAATGACGGGCCGGAGGGGCCCGCCGGCTCCGGGAATGGAGCCGGCGGAGCGATCCGACGTCTTTTACTTCTTGGGCGGACCCTTGTGTTCGATTTTCGCCCACATCTCTTCCATCTTGAAGCCTTTGAAGGTCGGGCTGCCGGCGTTGTGACAGGTCTCGCAGAATTTCGCGTCCTTCTTGTCTGCGAAATTCATTCCCGCTTCCTTCGACTTTGCCTTGTCGCCTTTCGAATGGATGATCCGGTACGCGGAGGCTGCGCCATGGCACGCTTCGCACGTGACGCCCTCTTCCTTCTTGAATCCCGCTTCCACATTTGCCGCAACGCCGCCGCCGGTGACGTGGCATTTCAGGCATTCGGGGCTTTCGGCTGCAGGAGTCTTCAGTCCTTTTTTCTGCGCGAACTCATCGGCCGCTTTTGATTTCAGGGTTTCGAACGCATGCGCGTGCGCGCTCTTCTCCCAGGTGGCAAACGCTTCGCCTTTCTCCTTCGCCTTGTGGCACATGGCGCACATCTTCACGCCGGTGTACTTGTTCTGCGCAGCAGTGGAGCCTGCCGCAAACAGTACTGCGGCGAGCAGTGCGAACAGAGCCATGAACGTTCTCATGCAGTGGTTCCTCCTTGTAGTAATGTGTGGGACTCGTGTGAGAAAAGAACGGTAGGCCTCTCGGGCTGGCGAGGGGTCAATGAGGCGTGTAAAAAATGTACCACTTTTGTCCGTAACATTCCACTTTTTTTACTGATAGGCGAACAGCATCGCGTAGATGATCCAGACCACGATCCCGAATCCCATCCAGAGCGCGGTCCATGCAAAAGCACGGATGGTCCGGATGACAATGGGGGGATACGGCTCGACAAGGTACTGCTCCAGCGTACCGCTCCGTACCAGTGCCTCGTATTCTTCGGGCTTATCCTCCCTGAACTCGTCGAGGGGCATCCTCCCGGTGAAAATGACGATGTCCATGGGGAATTTTTCCGGCCGGAGATGGGTGTTGAAGAAGTGGACGGTAAAAATAAATCCGACCGCAAGAAGGGCTTCGTCGCTGTGGATGATGGTGGCCACATTGATAAGCCAGCCCGGGAACACATGCGTGAACAGCTCGGGGAACCAGAGCATGAGCCCGGTCGAACCGATGACAAAAATCCCCCAGAAGACCGCGAAGTAATCGAACTTCTCCCAGTACGTCCAGCGCCCGTACCGCGGGCGGGGGCCACGACCGAGGAACCACCGGAGCGACCCGATCAGTTCGCGGAGGTCTCTTCTGGTGGGGAGCATCGTATCAGGTCCCGTCAGCAGGGCTTTCCAGGATCCGTATTCGCTCTTCCGTCGCCTGAAGAGATCTGTCAGGTGGGCCACGAAGATGCCGATCATGAACACCGCCGCCAGCCGATGCACATATCCGGCAGACTCATACCCGCCGAACAGCCGGGAGAGAATTGCGGCCCAGGTCGTGTACGAGAACTTCAGCGTCATCCCGGTGAGCGCGAGGCTGATGAAACTGACAATCATCACGATGTGGAGCGTTCTATTCAGCCGCGAGAAGCGCCTGTACTGCCTGTCGGGAGGAGCCGGACGATCGTTCACGGGCGTACCTGCTTTCTGCGGGCGCGCCGCATCTGCACCGCGCGCGGAAGCCAGAGGAGCGTATGGAGCCCGCCGAGCACGAATGTGCCGATGAGCAGTCCTGTCATGCCCCAGAACGTGTAGAACAGCAGAGGATATTTCTGCGGGTCATGGTGCGTGGCGTGTGTCAGATACCCCGCGAACCGGCGGGTCGCGCCCGGATGGCACTTCTGGCACGTGCCGACGACATTCTCGCGGCTCAGGTGGGAGTGCGGATCTGTCACGGGGAGGATATCATGGGCTCCATGGCAGTCGTAGCACTTGGCGGTTTTCGTGTACCCCAGCTGTGACACTTTCCCGTGGTAGGTATCGAAATAGGTCTTTGCGATATCCTCGTGACACTGCCCGCACTGCGCCATGATGGTGAGCTTGAACCCTTCGGTGTCGGCCCGCCGGATGGTATGTGCGGAGTGGCAGTCGTTGCACACCGGGAGTCTCTTGTCGGTGTGTCCCGCTGCGGTCACGTGGATGCTGGCATTGAACAGCTCTTCGATACCGTGATGGCAGCGCCCGCACGTGGCGGGGACGTTTTTCGGGTTGACGCTGGATTCCGGGTTGCCGACCGGTTGCACGGCGTGCGAGGTATGGCAGTCCGTACAGGTCGCGGTGACGGTGAGCCCGCTTTTGAGCAGCCCCTTCCCGTGAATGCTTTCACGGTAATGTTCGATGATATCGTGCTGTCCCCCGGTGTAGCGAACGGCGGCCTTCTGACCCTCGCGGTGACACCGGGCGCAGAGTGCGGGGATGTTCGTGGGGAACGTGGCGGACCGTGGGTCGAGCCTGCCCCGCACGCCATGGGTCCCGTGGCATTCCCTGCAGGTGGGCGCGTTCTGATCTTTGCGTGCCAGCAGGGTGCCGTGCATGCTCTTCTGAAATTTCTGTCCCACCTCCGCATGGCATGACGTACAGTCGACCCCCCGGATAATAGTTTCGCACGGACGCGTGCGCGAGGCGTTTACCTCCGAATGGCACTGGCTGCACGACGTCTTCGCATGGCGCGAGTCCTTCAGCTCCTCCTGATGCACGGTGAGCGAGCGGCCGTCGCGCGAGGAGACGATCTCACCCCGTCCGTGACACCGCATGCAGTCCGCGTCTGCCATGCCCTGATCATAGAACACCTTCCGCACCTTGTGCGGCTGATGACAGTCGACGCACGCCGGAAGCACGTGCGCTTCCTTTTCCCAGAGTTCGCCCCGGATCACCTTGCGGTGGACCGGCTCGATCTGGGCATGGCATTGCGTACAGGTGGCCGCGATGTTGTTGCGGTTGATCGACGAACGGGGATCTGTATGGCGGAGGATCCTGTGGGCGGTATGGCACGACGCGCAGTTGGCGGAGACGATGAGGCCCTTTCTCAGGAGGCCTTCGCCGTGGATGCTCTCGGAATAATTTTCGATGATGTTGGATTGATGGATGGAACGCTGCCGCGACACAGGGGACCCCTCGCGGTGGCAGGACCCGCACACAAACGGCACACGCTGGGGAGCGACTGCCGACCGCGGGTCCCGGACGCGCAGGATGTCGTGCGTGCCATGGCATTGCCGGCAACCGGGCGCCAGGCGGTCGCCCCGGGCGCGGGCGCGACCGTGGAGCGATTCGGCATGGTCCTGCTGCTCTTTCTCGTGACAGGTCCCGCATGCAACTTCGTGGAGCGGCGTCTCATGCGGAAGCTCCTTCCCCTGCAGATCAGCATGGCAGGCGACACAGGGAAGTGGGCCGTGAATCGAGCCGGCAAAACTTTTTTCGTCGACATACAGCGAAACCGTCGTCCCGGACCGCGTGGCGGTGAGCGACTTATCACCGTGACAGGCCAGGCACTCGGCGTTTTCCTGTGCCGGCGCCCGGCTGCCGGCGAAGAGCGCGAGCGCGGCTCCCGCCAGGAACAGGCAATGACGTGCGGACCGGGCCGCGGCCGGAGTCATCGACACACCTCTGCTCTTCGTTCCGGGCTCATTCTGTCGCCGCTTCCGTCTGTGGGTGATTCTTCTTCAGCGACTCGAGTTCGAGAGGATGTTCGTCTTCCATTTCCTCCTCGGTCAGCGTCCCCTTCCAGAAGGCAAGATTGATCGGATAGGTATCGGGATTGAAAATGACGAAGTAGAAATGCCAGACAATGATGGACAGCGTTGCCAGCCAGGCCTCGTAGTAGTGAATCGACCGTGCGACATCCCACCAGAGCTTGGTCAGCAGGCCGAGGAAGGTATTGTCGAACCAGAGGATGCCGCCCGTCACCGCCATGACGATGGAACCCCAGATCAGGGCCCAGTACTCGCTTTTTTCAATGTAACTGAACCGCCCGAACCGAGGTTTGTGGCGGGAGAGGCCCAGGTTGAATTTCATCACGTTGAGGGCATCATAGAGGTCCTGGCGGACCGGGATCAGGTCGCGCAGGAGCCGCCGGCCGCGCGGGACCGCGATGATATAATAGATGTGATAGAGCCCGGCGAGGATCATCACGACTCCCGCCGTGCGGTGCAGGATGCCGCGCGCTTCGAACATCAGCGGGCTGAGATTGCGGACCGGCACCACCCACCAGGCATCGGGAAATTTAAGGGCAAAACCTGTGATCACGAGCGTGCAGAAGCTGGCGATCAGCGTCCCGTGTTGTATGCGCTCATCGAGAGACATGCGCAGATAGAGGCGGTGCCCGGGGTGGTGGCGTTTGATGATCCCGCGCCGTTCCATCAGGCGCCGCCGGGACTTGGTGACAAAGTCGAAAATGTTGTGGACCGCCATCCCCCCCACGACCACCAGGATCAGGATGATGTAGGTCGTGGCCACGACATACAGAAGTTCATCGCCATCGGCCGTTGCGACCGCATGGACCGACCCTTTGGTGAAGTTTTCATTGGCGCCCGGATGGCAGGTGCCGCAGGTGTTCACCAGGTTTTTCCGGTTGATGCGGGAAGTCGGATCTGAGGAGGGCTTGATATCATGGACGCCGTGGCAGCTCGCACAGTTCGCAACCTCGACGCTGCCAGCTTTGCCGGCAAGCCCGTGGTAACTGTCGGAAAAGCTCTGGAACCTGTCCGCCGCAAGGCCGTACTTCTGTGTGAGCCTGACCGAGGCATGACACGGGGAACAGACCAGGGCGGAGACATTGCGGGCGGCGACCGGCGATGCCGCATCGCTCGGTGAGAGAATATTGTGCTCGCCGTGGCAATCCGTACAGGTCGCGGAGGCCGTGACGCCCGCCGTCAGCGCGGTCCCGTGGATGCTTCCGCGGTACTGTTCCAGGACATCGCTGTGACACCGACCGCACGTGGCGGCAATGTTGTCCCTCGCGACCGATGATGACGGCGTATTCCCTTTCTTCATTGCATGGCTGCCGTGACAATCGATGCATGTTGCGGCGGCATCATTCCCGTTGTGGACGGCGCGGCCGTGGACGCTTTTTTCGTAACTGGCGACAAACCCGGCGGACGGCCCCACACGCGCACGCACATCCGGATTGTCCACGTGACACCGGAGACACATCGCCGCAAGGTTTTTGCGATTCGTGTGCGCGGAGGAATCCGAGGAGGCTTTGACGTCGTGCTCATCATGGCAGTCGATGCATGTCGGGGCCCCTTTGACACCTGCATCGAGTGCCCGGCCATGATCGGATGCACTGAACGTGCTGTCCACCGCGGCATGGCAGCGGGCGCAGGTCCGTGTCGCGAATTCTCTGCGCTGTGCGGTTGTTTCCGAGGAGAGTTTTACGATCGCGTGCGTGCTGTGGCAGTCGGCGCAGGCGGCATTGGCGCGTCCCCTGACGTGGCGGCCGTGGATGGTCTCCCCGTATTTCATAAACTGATCCCCGTTGTGACAGGCGACGCAGTCAACGGGGCGAATTCTTTTCGCGTGGGGAAGTTCGGAAGCGTTGAAGCCGCGGTGGCAGGACACGCACGGGAGAGCGGCATGGGCGGAGCGGGCAAATGCGGCGCCGTTGACGGTGAGCGGGACCGTCCGCCCGCCCTTCGTCATACTGAGTCCCTGTTCGCCGTGACACGCGAGACATTCGGCGGAGTTCTGCGCAGCGCAGCGTTCCGGCATCCCGAGGCAGAAAAGGGCAATGGTCAGCAGGGTCAGGATCCGCGGAACAGATGATTTCATGATCATTCGAAGTGCCAGAGTTGCTGTACGGAGATTTATCAAGGCCCGAACCGCGCCTGATTCAAGGGTCAATGAGCATGCCAAGGTCTAAATTGTTGAAAATTGCCACATTTGCGGTTACACGGGAAGGACCATTCCCAGTTTTGCCATAGGGAAATCGAGGGTCTTTTCAGACCTGGGAATCAGGGAGGGGGAGGAGTTCTTCGATCCGCCTGGTGATCGCGGCGATCTCCACCGGCTTGTAGAAGACGGAATCCACGTGACTGCGGATCGCGCGGTCGAGCGCGCCTGTGCGGGCGTTGTAGGCGTACAGCAAGATGACCGGCACACAACCGCGGGCCGACCGCATCGCGTCGAGCTGGGCGATGAGGCGTTCGGAAGGGAGAGCATCGACAATAATAAGGTCGGCGCTCTCCCCCACCGCGAGCGGTTCGATCATGCTGAGGTCGGTGTTGGTTACGACATGAAACCTGTCCTGGAACAGCATGGAGAGGCAGAAACAGAGATTCAGATCGGGACTGAAGATCAGGAGGGTCTTCGTCGCGACTCCGTCTGCAAAGTTCCGGATTCCTTCCGGCGCCGTCATCTGATCCATGGGGTGACGCTCATCGCAGGTGAAGTTCGTGTTCGACGTCTGCAAAACGGAGCAGGCTTTCCCGCATGGCGTGAGGCTTCACGGTCAGGACAGGGACCGTGGAGAGGCGGACGACCTTCTGCACAACGCTTCCGAGCAGCGCATGCTTGATGCCGGTACGCCCGTGGGTCGCCATGACGATCACATCCATTTCCCGCTCCCGGGCAAAATCGCGAATCTGTTCCGCCGCATGACCCGTCCGGACCGCCAGTTCCGGTTTGATCCGGGTGTCGATGTTCCTGGCGGCAAATTCCTCCAGCAGCAACGCCGCCTGCGCTTCGTTCCTGTACTGTCCGTGCTCGGCAACGTGCAGGAGGGTGAGGCGCGCGCCGAACAGCAGCCCGAGCGTGAACGCATACTCGAGGGCCGCGAGCGAGTACTCAGAGAGGTCCGTCGTGATCAGGATATTTCGAAGGAAAACCATGTTCCTCAGGCGAATATTCTTTTCCATGATTTTCAAGATGCGTGCCAAAGAGACCTGGGGCAGGAGAGGCGGGAGGGGGTGAAAATGGCCGTAAATGCAAGTGCCAGATGAGTTTTTCAGCACCGGGCATTCCAAATAGTGGGAATACCCGGATGTGGATTCCTACGCCTGCGAAGGGATATTGAGTTCTTCGATCTTCCGGTAGAGGGAGGAGAGACTGATCTTGAGGGCGCGGGCGGTGGCTTCCTTGTTGAACTGGTTTGCCCGGAGCACCTGGCTGATGTACTGGCGTTCGAACTCGTCGACAGCTTCCTTCATCGACCGGCGCGCGTCCACCGTATAGAGCGAGTCCTGGCGCTGTTCGAAGAGGCCGGGAAGTTCATTCTTGGTGACCAGGCTCGCTTCGGCAAATATAACGGCCCGTTCGATGATGTTTTCCAGCTCGCGTATTTCGCCTTTCCATGAGTGCGCAAGGAGTGCTTTCATCACTTCATTGTCGACTCCCCGGACATCTTTGTTCATCTCGCGAGCGAATTTCGACACAAAGTGCTGGACGAGCAACGGGAGATCGTCGTGACGTTCCGCCAGCGGCGGCAGGTTGATTTCCACGATGTTCAGGCGGTAGAAGAGGTCCTCGCGGTAGCGCCCTGCCTCGACCTCCTTGGCGAGATTCTTGTTGGTCGACGCGATGATCCGCACATCCACCGATTGCGCGATCGAGGTGCCAACCGGCGTGATTTCCTTGAGTTCGATTGCGCGGAGGAGTTTCACCTGCAGGTGGAGGGGGATTTCGCTCACTTCGTCCAGGAAGATGGAGCCCCCGTCGGCGGACTTGAAAAATCCCTCCCGGTCGGCCGTCGCACCTGTGAACGAGCCCCGCTTGTGGCCGAAGAGCTCGCTCTCGAAGAGGTTCTCCACAATGGCGCCGCAATTGATGGTGATAAACGGCTTGGCGGCGCGCTTGCTGTTGAAATGGATCGCACGGGCCACGAGTTCTTTCCCCGTGCCGCTCTTGCCATAAATCAGGACTGTCCCGTCCGTGCCCGCCACCTTCTTGATGGTGTCGAACACTTTCGTCATCGCAGGACTCTGTCCGACGATATTGGCAAAGTCGTACTGCCGGTGGAGTTCGTCCCGCAGCAGCTTGTTCTCCACGGCGAGAGTCCGGCCGGCGAGAATGCGGCGCATTTTGACCAGGAGCTCGTCGAAATCGACCGGCTTGAGGATATAATCCACGGCTCCTTTACGGAGCGCGGCGATCGCCGTGTCGATGGATCCGTAGGCCGTGATGATGATAACGACCGTCTCCGGGGCGAGGCGGGTCGCATGCTCGAGCAGTTCGATCCCCTTCATCTCCGGCATTTCGAGGTCGGTCAGGATCAGATCAAACGCGTGCTCTTTGAGCATCTCCAGTGCGACCCTGCCGTTGGACGCCTCCTGTACGCGGAACCCTTCCTTGGTCAGGACGAACGAAAGGGATTCGCGGATGATATCCTCATCGTCAACGATCAGGATCGATTCAGCCATTCTCTTCTTCCTTTCCGTTGAGAGGCAGGGTCATGCAGAACGAGGTGCCCTTTCCCCAGACACTGTTGACGGTCATATCGCCGCGGAAGCTCTTGACGATGCCGTAGCTCACCCAGAGTCCGAGGCCCGTCCCCTCCCCCACCTGCTTTGTCGTGAAAAAGGGTTCAAATATTTTCGACATATTTTCCGGGAGGATGCCGGTCCCGTTGTCGGCAAACGTCACCCGGACGGCATCCTCGTCGCGTTCCATCTCCGCCGTGATGGTCCCATGCCTTCCCTTCAGGGCGTCCACCGCGTTGAGGAGGATGTTGATGAAGACCTGCGAGATCTGATCGGGAACGAGCGCCAGTGGCGGCACCTGTCCCCGCACGTGGGTCACAAAAGTGACATCCTTCGCCTTCTTTCCCATTTTCACGATCTCCACGGCATCGGCCAGCGTCCGGACGAGGTCCGTGGGCTGGACCTGGTAGTTCGAGGGGCGTGAGAAGTCCACGAGATCGCGGATGATCTTTGTAATACGGTGGACCTGTGACTGGACGAGACCGAGTTTCTCCCGGGCAAAGTCATCGGTGAGCGTCCGGAGGAGCACCTGGACGATCGAGGAGATAGAAGCGAGGGGGTTGCCCACCTCGTGGGCGATCCCGGACGCGAGGGTGCCGATGCTCTCCATTTTCTGTGAATGCATCAGCTGCTGCTCGAGCTGGCGCTGTTCGGTGACATCGCGGTGCGTTCCGAGGAATCCGACCACCTTCCCGTCACCGTCGATGATCGGCGAGATCAGGAGCTGCGTAAAGAGCGCCCTGCCGTTTTTGCGCTTGTTCTCGATTTCCCCCGTCCAGACCCTGCCGGAATTGATGGTCGTCCAGACTTCACGCCAGAATTCCTTCGGATATTTCCCGCTGGAGAGCTTGTTGGGGTTCTCCCCGATCAGTTCTTCCTTCGAAAACCCGGTTGCCCGTTCAAAGGCGGGGTTGACATAGACCATCCTCCCCGTCGCGTCGGTGATCTGGATGGGATTGACCGTATAATGGACGACATTGGAGAAGCGGAGGAGGTCGAGATTCTTCTTTTTGGCCTCCGACACGTCGCGCGCAACCACGTAGAGGAATTCGGTCCCCACCCCCGTGATTTTCCTGATGGACAGGATTGCGTCGATCACCTTGCCGCCCGGCGCCTTGAAGCGCACTTCCGCCTCCGGCGTTCCCTCCATGGTGCGCATGACGGGGAGCATGGGCCGGGGTGAGTCGTCGGTCAGAAGGTCATGGAACGGCATCTCCCCCTTTGGCGTCTCCGGGAGGCCGAGGAGCTCGCGGGCCCTTTTATTATAGACGAGGACGGTCATCTCCGCCGACAGGACAAAACACATGTCGGGGATAATGTCGATGAATATATTTCCTATGGTCTGCTGGTGTGCCATGCGGGTGCGATGTCACGGGCAAGGTACCGCTTTGGGGGCCGACTTTCAAGGCAGCCCGCAGCCGTGCACGCGGCGCGCAGACATGTTTGGGGCTGTTTTATTATATTGTCCCGGGTTTGTTCATTCTCACAGGGAATGCGGAGACATGAAGGCTGAGGCAGATGTTGCTTCCGGCCGCGTGTCGGCGATGGCCGCCGGCCTGATCGGCTCGGAGATTCTCAAGATCGCCGGCGATATCCGGGCGATGACCGCGGAGGGGAAGCAGATCTGCAATCTGACCGTGGGTGATTTCAGCCCGTCGGAGTTTCGCATTCCCCGATTCCTCGAAGAGAACATCCACGCGGCGTACGAACGGGGCGAAACGAACTATCCCCCGTCCGACGGGATGCTGGTCCTGCGGAAGGCCATTCTCGGATTTTACGAACGCAGGCTCGGACTCCGCTATCCGCTCGAATCGGTCCTGGTCACCGGCGGTTCGCGCCCGGGCATCTACGCAACCTACGCCGCGATCATCGACCCGGGTGACCCGGTGGTCTATCCGGTTCCTTCATGGAACAACAACCATTACTGCCATCTGACGGGCGCCGCCGGGAGACCTGTCGTCTGTTCGAGAGAGGATTCGTTTCTTCCGACGCGGGCGCTCCTTGCCGAGGCAGTGCGCGGCGCGCGGCTCCTTGCGATCAACTCCCCGCTCAACCCGACCGGCACCGCGTTCTCGCGGAGCGTTCTCGAGGGGATCTGCGATCTCGTCCTCGCGGAGAACGCGCGCAGGCCGAAGGGCGAGCGGCCGCTCTACCTGATGTACGACATGGTCTACTGGATGCTGACGTTCGGGGGGACGGTGCATGCCGATCCGGTCTCCCTGAGGCCGGCGATGGTTCCCTACACCATCTACGTGGACGGCATCTCAAAGCCCTTTGCGGCAACCGGCGTGCGCGTCGGCTGGACGGTCGGCCCGACCGACATCACCGCACGCATGGCGGCGATCCTCGGGCATGTCGGCGCCTGGGCTCCCAGGGCCGAGCAGGTGGCAAGCGCGCGGCTGCTGAGCGCCGACGACCAGATCAACGGGTATCATGCATTGATGAAGCGGGGCGTGCAGGAGAGACTAGACGCGCTGTTTGCCGGACTTGCGCGGCTCCGCGACAACGGACATCCGGTCGACGCGATACCGCCGATGGGGGCCATCTATCTGAGCGCCCGTTTTGCGTTGAACGGCAGGAAGACGCCATCGGGGACGGTCCTGCAGACGAACGAAGACATCCGCCAGTACCTTTTGCAGTCCGCCGGGCTGGCGATTGTGCCCTTCCAGGCGTTCGGCGCAACTGATGACTCCGGATGGTTCAGGCTCTCGGTCGGCAGCGTTTCCCTGAAAGACATTGCCGCTGTGCTCCCGCGGCTCCAGTCATCTCTGGACGCCCTCCTTTAACATCCCCCGCTCCCATCAGGGACATTTCGCACGGTTATGGAACGTTTTCAACAGATCTTTTCCCGCACACTCACGGCGCGGCATACGGCTGCTCCTTCTCTCGCTCCCGGCGAGTGCCGTTCGTCGCATGCGCGCACCTGCACACTCTGCCATGCCTCCGCGGTGGACTATCCTACCGAGGCGTCCGCCCGCAACGATGCGCTTCAGGAATTCTGGCGGACACTTCGCATTAAGACGCCGCTGCATCCTCTGGTCCGGTCGCCCCTCGGGCGGAATTACCGCACGACGACCAAGCGCAAGGCATTTCACCGGGGGCGGGTGGTCCGTCTTGCCCTGATTGATCCATCGGAAAACGCGGGAGGGAGGGGCATGGACGTCGGGCAGTGCGCCATCGAACCCGCCGGACACGCCGCAGTCTATGCGAAGGTTCAGGAATCGCTCGGAAAGCCGTACGCGCGCCCGCTCGCCGACGCGCTTCGATACGTGGTTGTGCGCGGGAATTACGAAGAGTACACGGTGCTCTTCACCGTGGACAGGATCGACGGCCCGGTGTCGAAAACCCTCAACTCCATTTCAAAAGGGCTGACGCACACAGTACCGTCGGTCAAGGGGGTCCTGCTGTTCGAGGACCGGAGCGACGGCCGTTACTACCTGGGCACGCGGAACCCCGCGGGGCGGGGCGGCATCCGGAAGGTTTTCGGGAATGCCGACGTGTATGCGAAGTTCGGAGGGAAGGGGTTTCTCTATCCCGGGACGGCGTTTTCACAGGTCAACGCCTCCCTCGTGGACCAGATGGTAGAAACGGCGCTGCGGCTGCTTCAGCCGGCGGCGGACAGCACGTTGTACGATCTGTATTGCGGGTATGGCCTTTTTACGCTGACCGTCGGCACCAGCGCGGGAGCGTGCATCGGCGTCGAGCGTTCACCGGAATCTGTGGATGCCGCCATAGCAAACGGGCGGCGGCTCCACGCGGAGAACGTGCGATTCATCAAAAGTGACATCACTCCCGAGACGCTCGGTCCGCTCATCGCCGGCGCGCGCCCCGGGGATGCGATGCTGCTCGATCCACCGCGGGGGGGAGCTGCGGCGGGAGTACTCGAATGCCTGGCCGCGCGCAGGACGGGCCGCATTCTGCACCTGCTTTGCAACATCGATCTGGCGGAGCCGGAGATTCAACGGTGGAAGAAATCGGGCTACAGACTTGCAGATGCGGTGCCGTTCGACATGTTTCCCGGGACCGACGATGTCGAGATCATGGCGCTCTT
>JBGPYM010000198.1:0-6248 GCA_041493205.1 Bacteroidota bacterium | reverse complement strand
TGGTTACGGGCTCCAAGATCAGTGCGATAGGTGTCTCACCGCAGGACGATCTGTACCGGATCATCGGCGCAAACAATGGCGCGATTTTCTACACGACGACCGGCGCGAACCCGCTGACCTCGCTTGACCCCGTCGGTGGGGGAAGCGTGATACCTGACAGATATGTTGGCCGGGCAGTGTTCGACCCGAACAACAAGAACACCGCATACATCGCGCTCGGCGGATACATGGGCGGGACATCACCCGGCCAGGCACACGTCTGGAAGATCACGAATCTCGGCACGTCGCCCGTCATAACGGCGATCAATTCCGGGCTCCCGGATGTCCCGGTGAATGCTTTTGTCGTCGATCCCGCAAGTTCGAGCACGCTGTTCGCAGGAACTGACATCGGCGTCTACAATTCCACGGACGGGGGCACAAGCTGGAGCGTGTTCGGCTTGAACCTGCCGGTGGTCGCCGTGTTTGACATGGCGATGCAACCCATCACGCGTACGCTCCGGATCGCCACGCACGGTCGCGGGATGTGGGAGAACGGAGGGCCGCCGTTGCCCATCCAGCTCTCGTCGTTCAGCGGCACGGTCGTGGGAGGATCCGGGGTCAGGCTGGAGTGGACAACGGCCTCCGAACAGGACAACTTCGGATTTGAAGTCGAGAGATCGTCCGCTCACACGGGGCCCTGGAATGCGCTCCCCAACGGGTTCGTCAGCGGGCACGGGACCACAGCGGTGCCGCAGCAATACAGCTTCACCGATGTCGACGCCGGAACGGGCGTGGTGTACTACCGGTTGAAGCAGCTCGATCTGGATGGCTCCGTCCATTTCTCCGATGGCATTGCGGTGGATCTCGTGACGGGCGTCGGGGGGGGCCGGTTCCCGACGGCATTTTCTCTTGAACAGAGCTACCCGAACCCGTTCAATCCTTCGACCACGATCCGGTATGGACTCCCCCAGGACGCCGACGTGACCCTGGAAGTGTTCAACACGCTCGGGCAGCGCGTTGCGCTCCTGGTCAGCGAAAAGCAGGCGGCGGGCTATCATGAGACGCGATTTACCGCCGCCGGATTGGCGAGCGGGGCGTATTTCTACGTGATCAGGGCGGGGGACTATTACGCGACAAAAAGCCTTGTTCTTTTAAAATAGGGTCATCGGCAATCGTTGCATTTTTGATCACCGGGGGATAGATTAGAGAAACGTGCGGCGCGATTCCCATCATTCCCCGGAGGCCCGATGAAGACCCGGACGATCCATTTCGTCTTCCTGTCCGCCCTGGCATGCCTTTCCTTCCGCGCATGGGCGCAGATCACGATCACCGCCGCAGATGTGAGCGCGCAGTTGACCGTCGGCACTGGCCTAACGAACAACAGCGACACGCTCGCCGTGTCGGCCAACATCGGATCGCCCGGCGCCAGCAGCTGGAATTTCAGCGCCTTAAGTACTCACACGACACAATCGCTGACCAGCGTGCTGGTGTCATCCACCCCCTACACGGCTGATTTCCCCGGAGCAACGCACGCTCTTCAAACATCCATTGTCGTCTCAGGGATATCCGGGATTGCATATCAATACCTCACGCTAGGAACCCATCTCCTCAACCCCGGGCTCAAAGCCGGTGGCCCTTTTCCCCCGTTGGGGACAGTAACGTTGACAACGACGAACTCTCCCATCGACACGACATACGCGCTCCCATCGACGTTCGGGTCGAGCTGGAATTCAGCGTTTACGGCGACCCAGGTGGCCGCCTTAAACGGCATACCGCTCCAAACAACTGTGACGACCCATAACATCTCGTACACCGTCGATGCATACGGGCTGATGACACTGCCCGGCGGTGGGACCCAGGATGCGCTGAGAATCCGAAAAGTGGAAAGCGCCGGGACGAAGACGGTCAGCTATATCTTCCTCGCCAAGAATGGCGCCTCGGTCCAGTTGACGGCGCTCGACACTCTACAGCCGAACTCCGGCGTGATCCAGCTTCAGGCGAAATCGGTCACCTGGAGTCCGGCGAACCCCGCGCTTCCCGTCGAGATCACTTCGTTGAACGCTGCCTTCGATCAGTCGGGAACGCGCGTCCTCCTCCGTTGGACGACATTGAGCGAGGTGAATAATCTTGGATTCGAGGTACAATCCGGAGCTCTGCAGTCGGGTGACTTCCACACCATCGCCGGCGGGTTTGTGCCTGGCCATGGCACCACGCTCACCCCGCAACAGTACGCCTGGACCGACATGTCCGCATCCTCCGGCGCATGCTGGTACCGGTTGATCCAGCGAGACCTTGACGGCTCGTCGCATCCCACCGAGGCAATCCGGGCTACTGTTCCCACCGGTGTTCAGGAGAACCAGGCCCCGGCTGATTTCTCGCTCATCCAGAACTATCCCAACCCGTTCAATCCTTCGACCACGATCCGGTACGGGCTACCCCAGTCGGCCGACGTGACGCTGGAAGTGTTTAATACACTCGGGGAACGCGTCACTGTTTTGGTCCGGGCGAGGCAGGCGGCAGGGTACCATGAGGCACAATTCAACGCCTCCGGTCTGGCGAGCGGGGCATATTTCTACACGATCAAAGCGGGGCCCTATTCAGCGACGAAGAGCCTCCTTCTTTTGAAGTAGGGCGGGCTGGACTACTACTCTCTTGGGGAAGAGCCACGGGCGAGACGTCCGTGCCACTACGAGCTTCTCAACATCCACCGGCGGGGACGCCGGTGCTACTACAAGCCTTTCAACATCCACCGGCAGGGACGCCGGTGCTACCACAATCCTCGCAGATCGGATGTAACCCCGCACGTTCCTTTACGTATACTCTCATCTAGCCCTTTTCACCCACTACCCCAAGGAACCACCTCATGCCCAATCTCCGCGCACTCCGGATTGCCATCCTGATTCTTGCCGGTACGACGATCGTCACGGCCCAGCAGGAAACGCGCCTGCTCCGGTTTCCGGCCACCAATGGGAGCCAGGTTGTGTTTACTTACGCAGGGGACCTCTACACCGTCCCCGCTTCCGGAGGAGTTGCACGGAAGCTGACGAGCGACGTCGGCTACGAGATGTTCGCCCGGTTCTCGCCCGACGGGAAAACCATCGCATTCACGGGCCAGTACGATGGGAACACGGAAGTGTACGTGATGCCCTCCGAGGGAGGCGTTCCCCGGCGGCTCACATACACTGCGACGCTCGGCAGGGACGATGTGTCGGACAGAATGGGACCCAACAACATCGTCATGACCTGGAAGGACGACACGCACATCATATACCGGTCGCGCCAGATTGAGTGGAATGACTTCAAAGGCCAGCTGTTCGAGGTGTCCACCGAGGGGGGGCTTTCGCAGCAGCTCCCCCTGCCGCGCGGCGGGTGGTGCAGTTTTTCCCCCGACCGGAAGAAGATGGCCTACAACCGGGTGTTCAGGGAGTTCCGGACATGGAAACGGTACCGGGGCGGACAGGCGGACGACATCTGGGTATACGATGCTGACACGAAATCGACGACCAATGTTACGAACAATCCTGCGCAGGACATCTTCCCCATGTGGAGCGGGACAAAGATCTATTTTGTCTCGGACCGGGATGATCTCAAGAAGCTCAATCTCTATGTGTATGATCTCACCACGCAGCAGACGCAGAAGCTGACCAATTTCACCGAGTTTGACGTCAAGTTCCCGTCGCTCGGGCCGGGAGCGATCGTTTTCGAAAACGGCGGCTTCATCTACCGGTGCGATCTGGCAACCGGACAATCGCAGAAGCTGAGCATCGTCCTCGAGGAGGATTTCGTCTCCGGGCGCGGGGGACTGAGGGACGTCAGCAAGGAAATCACCAACTACGAAATCGCCCCGGATGGCAACAGGGCGCTCTTTGGCGCACGAGGTGACGTGTTCACCATCCCGGCGAAGTACGGCAACACCCGCAATCTCACCTCGACACCGGGCGTGCACGAACGGAATTCAAAGTGGTCGCCCGACGGGAAGTGGATCAGCTACGTCTCGGACGCATCGGGTGAGGACGAGATCTGGATGATGAAGCAGGACGGTTCGGCGCCTGCACAGCAGCTCACGAAGAACGCCGACACCTACAAATATCAGCCCCTCTGGTCGCCCGACAGCAAGAAGCTCCTCTGGGCGGACAAGAAGCTCCGGCTCCAGTATGTGGAGGTTGAATCCCGGAAAGTGACCGAAGTTGCACGGGCCACCGCCTGGGAGTTCAGCGACTATTGCTGGTCCCCCGACAGCAAGTGGATCGCCTACGCGAATCCGGAAGAGAAGCGGATGACTACGATTCAGCTCTACTCGGTGGCTGACGAGCAGACGACCGAGGTCACCGACGGGTGGTTCGACTCCTACGGACCGGCGTTCAGCGGGGACGGCAAGTACCTGTATTTCGTGTCCGAACGGAATTTCACGCCGGTGTTCGGCCAGACGGAGTTCAATCACATCTACCGGGACATGGCGAGCATTTATCTCGTAACGCTCGCCCAGGAGACTCCATCACCGTTTGCGCCGAAAAGCGACGAGGTGAAGATCAAGGAAGCGGAGAAGGGGAAGCAGACGGCCGGGAAGGGCGATGGGGAGTCGAAAACCGATGCAGGCAAGGCCGCCGAAAAGGCGGTAATCGTCAAGGTGGATGCACGCGGGATTCAATCCAGGATCACGGCGATCCCGGTCACCGGCGCCGCGTACCGCAACCTCGAATCGGCAGGCGATAAGCTCTATTACATCCGGAGCGGGAGCAAGGACGAGAAACCCAAATTGTTCGTCTATGAACTGGACAAGCAGAAGGAAACCGAGCTCGGAGAATTCAACGGGTTTGAGATTTCCACCGACGGGAAGAAGATGCTCGTCAACCAGCAGCAGGCGTACGCGATCATCGATCTCCCGACCGCGCGCATCGAGATCAAAGACAAGCTCACGCTCACGGATATGAAAGTCACGCTTGACCGCAAGGCCGAGTGGCGGCAGATGTTCACGGAATGCTGGCGGCAGATGCGGGACTTCATGTTCGACCCGCACCTTCATGGCGTTGACTGGGAGGGTATCCGCAAGAAGTACGAGCCACTTCTCGCTTTCGTGAATCACCGCACGGATCTCACCTATATCATTGGCGAGATGATCGGCGAACTGAGCATCGGGCACTCATACGTCGGAGGAGGCGACTACCCGAAACCAGAACGCATCCTGACAGGACTACTTGGGGCACGCATCGAACACGACGCCGCCTCGCATACCTACCGCATCGCGGAGATTCTCAAAGGGGAGAACTGGGACAGTCACCTCCGCTCCCCCCTGACCGAGATCGGCGTGAAGGTGAACGAGGGGGATTATATTCTTGCCGTGAACGGGAAACCGGCGAACGCCATTCCGGATCTCTATGCGGAGCTTGTGGGGACCGTAGGAAAACAGGTGACACTCCGGGTCAATGCCAAGCCGACGGAGGAAGGGAGCCACGAAACCGTGGTGATCCCCATCGGCGACGAGCGGGAGCTCTACTACCACCGGTGGGTGGAGGGGAATATCGAAAAGGTGAGCAAGGCAACCGATGGCAAGGTCGGGTACGTCCACATTCCCGACATGGGAGGACCCGGGCTCAATGCGTTCGCCAAGTATTATTATCCCCAGATCCGCAAGGAGGCATTGATCGTGGATGTCCGGGGCAACGGAGGCGGCAATGTGTCACCGCAAATTATCGAGCGGCTCCGTCGGGAGATCACGATGATCGATATCGCACGGAACGCGTCTCCGGTCCCCGACCCGGGTGGGATGGTGCTGGGTCCCAAGGTGATGCTCATCGACGAATTCTCCGCTTCGGACGGTGACATTGTTGCGTACCGGTTCAAAAAAGCAAAACTCGGTCCGCTTGTGGGCAAGCGTACCTGGGGTGGGGTGGTGGGAATTCGCGGGTCACTCCCGTTGCTGGACGGGGGGTTCATGAACCGGCCTGAATTTTCGCGGTATGACGTCGAGGGGACGGAGTGGATTATGGAGGGGAAGGGCGTGGAGCCGGACGTATTCGTCGACAACGACCCCGCACAGGAGTATGCGGGGACCGATCAGCAGTTGAACAAGGCAATTGACATCATCAAGGAGGCGATGAAGAAGGCGCCGGTGAAACTGCCGCCGCCCCCGCAGTATCCGGACAAGAGCAAATAATTTAAAGCAGGTCAACGGCGCGTAGTGGCACGGGCGGGGACGCCCGTGCCACTACATCCCAACTTCACGAAAAGACACCGGCAGGGACGCCGGTGCTACTACAAAGTGCAGGTCA
>JBGPYM010000219.1:0-5385 GCA_041493205.1 Bacteroidota bacterium | reverse complement strand
GTTTGACGGGCGGGGACGCCCGTCCCACTATGGAGCGATCGCAGTGACCTTCACCTCGTATAACCCACGTACCGAATTAGCGAGAAACACCCTGCTCGCCCGGGCTAGCTCGGTCCGGGCAAGAGCTCCTTCCCGCGCTCTTCCCTCCTTGAGCATCCACTGCCGGTACACACCCGGGAGGAGGCCCGCACTCACCGGGGGTGTGACGAGTCCGCCATTTATCTCCAGGAACAGGTTGGCGATGGTTGATTCGGTGAGTGCTCCCCTCTCATTCCAGAGAATGACATCATCGCACTTTTCCATGCCGGACCGCGCCCGCTCGTACACCAGGCGATGGGTCGTCTTGTGATAGAGAAAGCAGTCTGTTGAATCCACGGATGAAGCGGCGAGCCGGGCCACCGGCAGAGTGCCGCTGTCGTCGGGAATCCACTTCTCAGATTCAATTATTATCCGCCCACCCCGGTCTGCGAGGAGCCGGACTTTCTGGGGAAGGGGCTGGAACGAGCGGGCGAGGTCGGTCAGCCTCCGGTCCGCTGACTCCGCGCTGAACGGGTATGAGAAATAGTCCGCGGATTCTTCCATCCTTTTGAGATGTGCCTCCAGGAATAGGTAGCCCTCCCCGGGTTTCCAGAGCATTGTTTCGAGCAGCGAGAATTCAGGAATCGTCGCGGTGATGACGAGCGCCTTCGTCCTGCTTTCAGCAAGCTCACCTTCCTCGGTCGATTTCCAGACGATCCCTCCCCCCACGCCGAATTCCGCCTCGCCGGCCTGACGGTCGACGAGGGCGGTCCGGATCGCAACGCT
Organism: Bacteroidota bacterium; assembly: GCA_041493205.1. GTDB lineage: Bacteria > Bacteroidota > Ignavibacteria > UBA10030 > UBA6906 > JBGPYM01. The sequence continues at coordinate 4,581 of JBGPYM010000219.1, read as the reverse complement.
GAACGCGGCCTTGCGGCCGGGGAATATGGTCCCTATGGCACCCGTATAGATCCGGCGCGGCGTCGATTCCAGGTTCCTGATGATTTCCATGGTGGCCCGCTTCGGCGCACCGGTGATCGACGCGGCGGGAAAGAGCGCAGTCAGGATCCCGGTCACTCCCGAGTCGGTTTCCCCCTCGACCGTTGATGTGAGCTGCCAGACCGTCGGGTATTTTTCGGGTGTGCAGAGTTGCGGGACGCGCACGGTGCCGGAGCGTGCTACGCGGCCGATGTCATTGCGCATCATGTCGACGATCATGATATTTTCAGCCCTGTCTTTTTCAGACCTGCGGAGCTGTTCAGCACGTTCGCGGTCATCAGGCGCCATCAGGCCGCGCGGCGCCGTCCCCTTCATGGGGCGTGATGTGAGCCTTCCGTTATTCAGGCTGAAGAATAATTCCGGCGATGCGGAGCAGACGACATAACGGCCCGTATGAAGATACGCGCTGAAGGGAGTCGGTTGCGCTCCGATCATGCGGCTGAAGAGCGCGAATGGATCACCCGAAAACGGGGAGCGAAGCCGGTACGAGTAGTTAACCTGGTAGGTGTCGCCTTCCGCGATCCGCTTGCGGATAGAACGGATCGCAGCCCGGTATTCGTCTTCGGTGACTGTCGGCGTCCAGCGAAGCGGGTCTCCCTCCGGAGACCGGAGCGGGAGCGCGGCGGCATCAATCTCAGACCATGAATCGCTGAGGAGAAACCATGCGAGAGGGAAGCCGCCGGGGGGACTGGTTGAGAGGGCCGGATCAAATGCGGGAGAAGCTTCGTAGGCGATGAACCCCACCGCACCGAGCCCCTTCGTTTCGACCGCCTCTTCCACTTCGTGAAGGAGCGGGATGACGCCTGCAGGTTCTGCCGTGGAGAGAACCCGTCCGGGACCGGCAAAGAGGAACCATGAATCCCGTTCCGGATTGCGGATCAGTGCCTCGTTCGGGCCGGGGGGCTTTATAATGCTTGAATCGATAACCGTGACCTATCGACCGCCGGGCGGAAGATGCTCCTTCAGGTAACTTGTCAGAAGGGTGTAGAGATGCCGCGTCGTGTTCGGTCCCTCGAATATGCTGTGCGAGCGGTTGGGATAGGCCATCATCTGGAATTGCTTGTTTGCCCTGATGAGCGCATTGATGAGCCGTTCGGTTCCCTGGTAGTGGACGTTGTCATCGCCGGTGCCGTGCACAATCAGGAGATTTCCCCGGAGGCTGTCGACGTGCGTGATTGCGGAGCAGATGCGGTATGCCTCCGCGTTCTCGTCCGGGAGGCCCATGTAGCGCTCCTGATAGGTAGCGTCATAGAGCCGCTCATCCGGGACCGGCGCGACCGACATGCCTGTCTGGTAGAGATCGGGAGAGCGGAACATCAGATTCAGCGTCATGGATCCCCCGCCGCTCCATCCCCAGACGCCGATCCGCGTCGAATCTACAAACGGCCAGAGCCTGATCTGCCGCATCGCAGCCGCCTGATCCAGCGACGCAAGGAGACCGATCTGCCGGTAAATCGATTTCCGCCATGCGCGTCCGCGCGGCGCCGGCGTTCCCCGGTTGTCGATGCTCACGACAATATACCCCTGCTGGGTAAGCATAAGGTGCCAGAGGTACGTGGATGTCTCCCAGCGATCAGCCACCGTCTGCTCCGCCGGTTCGCCGTACACATAGAGCAGCACTGGGTAGCGCTTTGCAGGATCGAAACCGGGGGGAAGCATTTTCCACCCGTCAAGCTGTATGCCGCCTCCGATATCAACACGAAAGAACGACGCGTCGCCATGCTTCAGGCGACTGACGGTACGGCGGAGACCGGCATTCTCGACCAGGGTGCGCAGGACCTTGTGCGCCGGGAGGCTGATGAGATCAACGACGGCGGGGGTGCCGAAGCGCGAATACGTGTGGATTGCCCACCGGCCGTCGGGTGAGACATCGTAGCTGTGCGTACCCGGCTGGGACGCTGGCGTGAGCCGTTCCGGCGATCCGCGGCCGTCCAGCCTGAGACGGTACAGATACCGCTGTCCCGGATCTTCGGGCGAGGCGATATAGTACACCCATCCGCGATCGGGATCGACGCAGGCCACCCTGACGATGTCGAAATTCCCCGTGCTGAGCAGCCGGATCTTTTCGCCGACGCGCGAGTACAGATACAGGTGCGCCCACCCATCCTCTTCGCTGCGCCACGTGAACTCCTTCCCGCCGTTCAGCCAGTGGAGATCGTCCACGACGTCGACCCAGGTGCTGTCCTGATCCGTGAGGATCGTTTTCAGCGTACCGGTCCGCGTGTCACCGAGCATCAGCCGGTCAGTATTCTGCAGCCGGTTCAGGTATTGAAACACAATCTCTTCGGAGTTGGCAGCCCACTCCATCCTCGCAATGTAGTTCTCGCGCGGCTCCCCCGGGGGGAAGAACCATGTCGTCGCGCCTCCGTTGGCGGAGACCGCCCCGACGCGGCAGGCCGAGAGCGTCGTTCCCACCTTGGGATACTGCACGGGAATGACGTAGGAATAGAGGGAATCGGTATTATTGATAAGCAGGAAATCCCGCACGCCGGACGCGTCGAGCTGCCAGTAGGCGATCATCGTCCCGTCCGGACTCCAGCGAAAACCGTCCCGCAGGTCGAATTCCTCCTCGTACACCCAGTCAAATGTGCCGTTGATGACGGTGCGTGAGCCGTCGGACGTGAGCCGGGTGATCCGTCCCGACGCAATGTCTTCCACGTAAAGGTCATTGGCACGGACGTACGCGACGCGCCCCCCGTCGGGGGAGAACTTGGCGAACATCAGAGTCGAGGGTTCCGCATCGCCCCCAAGTTGCTTGAGGGATCCATCCGCAATGCCATAGACCCAGTAGTCGCCGCGGGTGTTCCTTCGCCACACGCGCCGCGTGTTCGTAAAGATCAACAGGCGGCTCTTGTCCCCCGACCATTCGTAGTCGTTGATTTCGAGGGGTGTGCCCGTGCTTGCGGGTGTCAGCTTTTCCGTCGGCACCAGGACCTCCCGGTCGCCGCTCCGGGTATCATACCGGACGATATCCCGTCCCTGCCCTCCGCCGGCCCGTTCGAGTGTCGTGTATCCGGACCCATCATCCACCCACCGGGCGGGCCCGAACCTCTGCGCAATGAACTCCCGGGAGTTGAAGATACGCTCCACGGTCACCTGCCCCGAATCGGGGACCTGTCCGGAGAGGGTACTATTCCAGAGAAGGAGGAGTACACATGGGATAAAATTGCGGGGATTGCGCATCGCCTCGACCTGCAGAAAGTTGGTAGTAGGAAAGATTAACACTTCGCGGGCGCAGAATCAAGGAGGAAACGTGTGACCTTGCCACTTGAGAAGGCGAACCGTATATTTCGGGCCACCCCACAATCCTGAGGCTCACCCATGTCACGTCTTCTCGCACCCTGCATCGCACTCCTGCTCATCGTCGTCCCGCCGTGTTACGGCCAGGAACACCCGACCGGTGATCCTGCCCCGATGGTGGACATCGTGCTGAATTATTCAGTGACCCCGAACCTCACGTACGCGGTGGGGAACAACGTCGAGTGCAAGCTCGATGTCTATGCCCGCCGCGGCCCCGACACAGGCCCCTACCCCACCGTCGTCTACATCCATGGCGGAGGGTGGGTCACCGGGACAAAGGAATCGAGCGTGATGGGAATCCTCCCGTATCTCGCCATGGGGTTTTCGGTAGTCAATGTGGAATACCGGCTTGCCCGCGTGTCCCTTGCCCCGGCGGCAGTCGAGGATTGCAGGCTGGCGCTGCGCTGGGTGTTCAAAAACGCCCGGGCCTACGGTTTCGACTCCACGCGCATCATCGTCACAGGGGGATCTGCCGGCGGACACCTTGCGCTCATGACCGGTATGCTCACCCCCGAAGCGGGATTCGACGCCCCGCGGGAATGGGACCAGGTCCCCGTCCCGATGAACGTCGCGGCCATCGTCAACTGGTATGGCATCACCGACGTCAAGGACCTTTTCGCGGGGCCAAACCGGCAGCAGTACGCGGTTTCCTGGTTTGGCAGTCTGCCGGACCGTGAGCAGGGAGCGGTGCGGGTATCGCCCCTGACGTACGTCCGGAAAGGGCTCCCTCCGATCCTCTCCATCCACGGCGACAACGACAATATTGTGCCGTACACTCATGCAGTCCGCCTCCACCACGCGCTGACGGAAGCCGGCGTGCCGAACCAGCTCATCACCGTCCCGGGAGGAAAGCACGGCGGGTTCACGCGCGACACCATGCTCTCGGCATATGCGACGATACGGGAGTTTCTCACCAACCACGGCATCATCAAGGCCAGGTAATGACCACCGCAGAGGCGCTGAGGCGCAGAGAAAGGAAAAGAACACCACAGAGGGAACGGCTAATCAAAAAACAGAACAGAGAAGATATTTAACGTGGCTTGGTTTTTTTACGGAATGGTTTCTCTGTGCCTCCGCGGTGAATTATTCATCAACAGGAGTATCCTCTTCATGAAAAAGAATGCTGTGCTCTTCTTCGTTACACTGCTCGTGAGTGTTGCCGCCACGGCGCAGGACGCACGCCATCTGACCCCGGCACTGCTG
>JBGPYM010000070.1:0-12688 GCA_041493205.1 Bacteroidota bacterium | reverse complement strand
CACCGTACCGGAACCACCAATTGTACCGGGAAAAGTATCAGTCCTTTAAGGGGCGTCACGATCAGGAGCCAATCCGTGACAGCCGTGACGAGCGCTATTATGCAAACAGAAACCACCCGGAGCACGACCACTGGGTCCAGCAACAGAAGCACAATCGCGGTAATGACAATCGTCGCGGAAACGATAACGGCCGCGGCAACAAACATGAGAAGAAATAGCGGTCAACACCACAACGGGAGAAGTTAAATCATGAGCACAGAAAACCTTTTGATATTCCTCATCATCGGCATCGTGGCCGGTTTTCTGGCCGGCAAAATCATGAAGGGTTCCGGGTACGGCCTGATCGGAGATTTGATCTGCGGCGTGATCGGCTCCTTTATTGGCACCTGGGTGTTTGGGGTGCTCGGCATATCCTGGGGAGGAATACTCGGATTGCTGGTAGCGTCCATCGTCGGCGCGCTTCTCCTTCTGTATGCAATCCGGCTTGTCAAGAAGTCCTGACCGGCCGGCTCCCGGAAAGTATCGCTTCCTGTGGAGAAGTCCGACCCATGCAGCTGTGTCGATCGGCATCGTGGTTGTACTCGCAGGCGCGTTGCTCGCGTTCGTGCCGGATTTCGTCGCCAACAGTTTCCTGAAAGGACGCGTGATCGCGGCCTTTGGGGAAGCCTACCCGGCGTATGCACTTCGCATCGGCGGCATGCATTACAGCATCTGGACGAACCAGGTGCGATGCGATTCGGTTCTGCTCGCGGCGACCGATTCCACTGTTACATGCACGGTTGCCGGGTTCTCCGTGAGCGGGATGGGCCGGATGCAATTTCTCCGGCCGGGAATTCCGGGGCCCGATGACTTTCGTAACGCAGTGGTCACCGTCCAGGGCATCGTATTCCGCTTCCCGTTGAAAGAGTACGAGATCCGGTGCGGGCTTCTGCATGTCTCGGTGCCCGATTCGGAGGCGAGCGTCGAGGCCCTGACGCTCAACCCTCCGGGCGACGATGAGCTGTTTTTCGCGGGGAGCAGAGTCAGAAAGACCCGGATTCGCCTTGTCGTTCCGCGTGCAAGCGCACGAGGGGTGGACTGTCTCGCATTGCTCCGGGGGGACGCGTACCGTGCCCTCTCCGCCCGGATCGACGATCCCTTCTTCGATGTCCTGGTCAACAAGGACAAGCCCCGTCGAGACGACTCCACGAGTCCGCCCTGGCCGAACGAACTCCTTGCGGGGATTGCGGCGGTCTTGCAGGTCGACAGTTTGAATGTTATGAACGGGCGGGTGAAATACGGGGAACGGTTTGCGGTCGGCGCGCGGGCCGCCCTGATAACGGTTGACAGTCTGCACATGCTGGTGGAGGGAATTGCCAATCATGGCGACCCGGCTGCCCTTCTGGTCATCCGTGCAGAAGGGAAGTTCATGGAGGCCGGGACACTGGCGCTTCGGATGTCAATTCCAATCGCATCGGGGGAACCCACCTTTCATTACTCCGGATCGCTGAGCGGCATGGATCTGTGTGCCCTCGACGTATTCCTTGAGACAGCCGAACAGGTGCGTATCAAGTCCGGTGTGCTTCAGGAGGCTGCGTTCGAGATCAACGTTGCGTCAGGATGCGCCAGCGGGAGCGTGCGGGCCGTGTACAGGGATTTTACCCTTGCAGCCATCAACAGGCAGACGGGAAGCGAAAAAGGCATTCCCGACGCTGTCGCCTCGTTCATTGCGAACACCTTCACGATCCACGGGACCAATGTGCCGGACAAATCGGGGTCGTTACGGGCCGGCAATGTGAAATACGCACGGAAGCGGGACGATTCGTTCCTGCAATTCTCGTGGTTTGCACTCCGGAGCGGTGTGCGGGATGTCGTCGGGTTGTGAACGATGTTTTCACACGCGAGGAGAAACCCAGAAGTGATGCATGCCGTGTATCGCGCCTTCGGGCGACCGCGGGGGGAGTCCCCTCAGAATACCGAACAACCGATCCGGAGCGAACTGTTCAGCGTCGAGCGGCTCGAGCAGCATGCAGAGAGTCTTGCAGCTGCCCAACGAGTCACGGCGAAACCCGCAGCAGGCCATCCGCTTGTGGCACGGCTCGAAGACAACGGCCGTGTCCTGCTCCAGGCGTACCGGGCAATAGCCAAAGCCGTCACCGAGGAGCAGGTCATCATGCCGGCGGCGGAGTGGCTGGTCGACAACTTCCACGTCGTGGATGAGCAGATCCGCGAGATTCACGACGATCTTCCGCGCGGATACTACCGTCAACTCCCCAAGCTCTCAGAAGGCCCGCTCGAGGGATATCCGCGCGTGTTCGGGATCGCGTGGGCATTCGTCGCGCATACGGACAGCCGGTTTGATTTTGAGGCACTGAGCCGGTTTGTCCGCGCCTACCAGCGCGTACAGCCGCTCACCATCGGAGAACTCTGGGCGGTGGCCATCACGTTACGCATCGTCCTCGTGGAGAACCTGCGCCGGTCCGCGCAAGGCATCGTCACAAGCCGCGCAGAGCGTCAGGAGGCCAACAGCGTGGCCGACCGTTTGCTGGGAGATGGCGTCCGCGATGCGGATGCACGGGCAAGCGCCCTCCGGCGGTACTCGGGCATACGCCTGCCGACAGCGTTCGCGGTCCAGCTCGTCCAACGATTGCGTGATCAGGATCCGGCCGTCACGCCGGCGCTCCGCTGGCTGGATGAGCGTCTGGCCGCACAAGGAACCACGTCCGAGAAGATCGTCAGCGAAGAACATCAGTTTCAAGGCGCGATGAGTGTCACCGTCCGCAATGTCATCACGAGCATGCGCCTGATGTCCGCCGTCGATTGGACGAAGTTCTTCGAGAGTGTGAGCCTGGTCGATGAAGAATTGCGGGCGCACAGTTATTTCGCCGCAATGGATTTCATGACCCGGGACAGCTACCGGCACGCGATAGAGGAGCTTTCCCGGGGATCATCAAAGACAGAACTGGAAGTCGCCCGGAGTGCGATTCAAAAAGCACTCGCCGCGCCACGCACAGAACGGGGCGCCCCTCACCGGGATCCCGGATATTACCTGCTCTCCAGAGGCCGCCTGGCGTTTGAGAAGGAAATCGCATTTCTCGTGCCGCTCAGGATGCGGTTCAATCGTGCCGCGGCGGGTACGGGGATGGCGGGCTATCTTGCTACGATCGGGATTGTCGGCGCGTTCATACTTGGCCTGCCGTTACTCGGGGTCGTGAAGGCCGGCGTCGCGGGATACGATCTCTTCTTCCTCACCCTTCTCGCCATACTTCCCCTGTCGGACGTCGCCGTGGCGCTCGTGAACCACTGGATCACGAACCGGTTCGGCCCGAAGGCGCTCCCCGGGCTTGCGCTCCGCGCCGGCGTGCCGACGGAACTGCGGACGCTGGTCGTTGTCCCCACCCTTCTGACAACACGCGAGGATATCGCCGAGCAGATTGAGCGGCTTGAAGTGCACTATCTGGCAAATCAGGGAGGCGATCTCCGCTTTGCGATTCTCTCCGATTGGACCGACTCCCCTACGGAGTGTGCGGAGGGAGACAGGGAGCTTCTGGCCGCTGCGGCTGAGGGCATCGAGCGCCTGAATCAACGCCATGCAGAGGCCGGAGTCGATGAACGATTTCTTCTTCTTCACCGGCGGCGGCGCTGGAACGAGGGGGAGGGGACGTGGATGGGGTGGGAACGCAAACGCGGCAAACTGCACGAGCTGAACCGCTTGCTGCGGGGAGCAACCGACACCAGTTTCCTCAAACCCGACGCCCGTTCATCCCCTGCACCGTCCCGTGTACCACCGGGAGTCCGGTTCGTGATCACACTCGACGCCGATACGCGACTTCCGCGCGGAGCTGCCAGGCGCCTGGTGGGAAAGATGGCTCACCCGCTCAACCGGACTGCCATCGATCCGCGGAGCGGCCGTGTGACAGAGGGGTATGCCGTGCTGCAGCCGCGGGTCACCCCGGCATTGTCGACGGGTCGTGCCGGTTCGTTCTTTCAGCGGATCTTTTCCGGTCCGGGCGGGATCGATCCGTACGCGTTTGTCGTTTCCGACGTGTATCAGGACCTGTTCGGGGAAGGGTCATACAGCGGGAAGGGGATTTACGATGTAGATGTTTTTGAAGCGGCCCTTCGTGGACGCATCCCCGAAAACACGGTCCTCAGCCACGATCTCCTCGAGGGGATATTCGCCGGGTCGGGCCTTGTTTCCGACATCGAGGTTGTCGAAGAATTTCCATCGCGTTACGACGTGGCCGCGGCCCGGCAGCATCGATGGGCGCGCGGCGACTGGCAGTTGCTCCCATGGATCTTCGGGCATGGCCGGGCCATCACGGGCCCGCACGCCCGGCGGGCAATCCCGCTCACCGGCCGCTGGAAAATGACGGACAATTTGCGCCGATCATTGTCGGCGCCGGCCTGCGTGCTTGCCCTGGTGTGTGGATGGACACTTCCGTTCGCGTCTGCGGCAGTATGGAGCGGCTTCGTGCTTGCCACCATCGCTCTCCCCTCTCTTCTTCCGGTCATCGACGGTATTATTCCGCGGCGGGGACGGATTTCGAAGCGCAGCCACATACGGGCAGTTGGCAGGGATCTCTCCCTCGGTCTTTCGCAGATCGGCTTCCACGTCGCGCTCCTTCCGCATCAGGCATGGCTCATGGGCGACGCCATTGTGCGGACGCTCTGCCGTCTCGCCTTCAGTCGCCGTCACATGCTGGAGTGGGTTACCGCCGCGCAGGCCAAATTCGGGCTTCCGCTCACCATCACGGGGTTCTATCGTCGTATGGCAGGGGGTGTCGGCCTTGCCGTTGCAATAGGAATCATCGTCCTCTACGCACCACAGGATAACTGGCTGACCGCAGCCCCGTTCGTAGTCCTCTGGCTGTTGTCGCCCTTCGTGGCCCAATGGACGAGCCGGCCGCAGGCCTTTGACGCACCTGCACCGCTCTCCGCTCCCGACGCACAATCACTCCGGCTTATTGCCCGGCGTACCTGGCGGTTTTTCGAAACCCATGTCACCCCCATCGAGCACAACCTTCCTCCGGACAACTTTCAGGAGGAGCCCACGCCGACGGTCGCACACCGGACATCTCCCACCAATCTCGGGTTGTACCTGCTTTCAACGGTTGCTGCGAATGATTTCGGGTGGCTCGGCATACACGATACGGTGGAACGGTTGGAGGCCACCCTCACAGCAATGAACAGCCTTGAGCGTTATCGAGGCCATTTCTACAACTGGTACGACACGCGTGACCTTCGTCCGCTCGACCCGAAATATGTCTCCTCCGTCGATAGCGGTAATCTTGCAGGGCATCTGATCGCCCTGAGCAATGCATGCAGTGAGATGATCAGGCACTCTCTGCCCGGCCCGGACTGGACGGCAGGAATTGCGGACGCCCTGTTGCTCGTCCGCGACTCACTCCGCGCATTCAGCGACGATCAACATACTGACAGCACGGGCCGGCACAGGCTGGCGGAAACGATAGAGGCAATGTTCTCTTCGCTCCGCGACGTTCCGACGACCCCTGCCGGGATCGTCAGGACGATGGAAGAGCTTGAGGGTCACTCCAACGCGCTCGTTCTGAGAGCGCGCGCACTGACCGGGGAGCGATCGGGAGAAGCAGGAGAATTGCTCCACTGGGCGGAGGCAGCGCACGCATCCATCAGGAGTCATGCGCGCGATGTTGCATTACTGGAGCCCCGGTCGGATCCGGCCGCTGCGGCAGAGGCATGCCGGTTGCTTGCGCATCGCCTTTCCGCACTGGGGGAAACGTCGATGAAGATGTTCAAGGCGATGGAGTTCGGCTTCCTGTTTGATGAAGCGCGCCATTTGCTTTCGATCGGCTACCGGGTTGCCGAGGGCACGCTCGACCCCGACTGCTACGATCTGCTTGCCTCGGAAGCGCGCCTGGCGAGTTTTGTCGCAATAGCAAAGGGCGAGGTACCCGTCCGAAACTGGTTCCAGCTCGGACGATCGTTGACTCCGGTCGATCGCGGGTCGGCGTTGATATCATGGTCCGGGTCAATGTTCGAATACCTGATGCCTTCGCTGGTGATGCGTGCGCCGGCAGAGAGTCTGCTCGGGCAGACAAACCGCTTTGTCGTCCGCCGGCAGATACGCAACGGCAGGGAGCTCGGGATTCCCTGGGGTGTTTCTGAATCCGCATACAACGTCCGTGATCTTGAGTTTACCTATCAATATTCGAACTTCGGGATTCCAGGTCTTGGACTTAAACGCGGCCTGAGCGAAGATGCCGTAATTGCCCCCTATGCGACTGCACTGGCTGCGATGGTCGATCCGACGGCAGCCGTGGAGAACTATGCCCGTTTGGCCGGAGCAGGAGGCCGTGGAACATTCGGTTTTTATGAGGCCCTCGACTACACGCCAGCGCGTCTCCCCGAAGGCGAGCCCGTCGCCATTATCCGCACGTACATGGCACATCACCAGGGAATGACCGTGGTCGCGATCGATAATGCTCTCCACGACGGCCTCATGCGGACCCGCTTTCACGCAGAGCCGATTATCCAGGCAACAGAACTGTTACTGCAGGAGCGCACTCCCCGCGATGTCGCCGTCATCCGCCCCCGGGCCGAGGAGGTGAGTGCCGCGGCCAACGTTCGTGAGCTCATACCGCCGATGTACCGGCGGTTCCATTCGCCGCACGAGCGATTTCCGCGCACGCACATTCTCTCCAACGGCAGGTATGCCGTGATGGTCACCGGCGCGGGATCGGGGTACAGCCGCTGGAAGGACCTTGCCGTTACGCGGTGGCGCGAGGATGTGACGTGTGATGGCTGGGGATCGTACATCTTCCTGCGCGACACACGCAGCGGCGACGTATGGTCGGCGGGGTACCAGCCGACCGGAGCCGAGCCCGCTACGTACGAGGTAGAGTTCTCCGAGGACCGGGTCGAGATCGCCCGGAGGGATGGCACCATTGCAACAGCTCTCGAAATCGCCGTCTCTCCCGAGAGTGATGCCGAAGTGCGGCGAGTCTCGATCTCAAACATCGGCGGCCGGGCCCGGGAAATCGAGGTCACCTCGTACGCAGAAGTGGTCCTGGCGCACCCGGCGGCCGACATGTCATCTCCACCGTTTTCAAAACTCTTTGTCGCAACAGAGTACGTTGACGATATTGGCGCCCTTCTTGCGACACGGCGGCGCCGGTCGCCCGAAGAACCTGAGCTCTGGGCTGCCCACCTTGCGGTCATCGAGGGCACGCTCGTCAGCGAGGTCCGCTATGAATCCGACCGGGCGCGTTTTCTCGGCCGGGGTCATCAGATCAAATCACCCATCGTGATGGAGGAGGGCGCATCGCTCTCGAACACGGCCGGGATCACGCTCGACCCGATATTCAGCATTCAGTGCCGGCTCCTGATACCTCCGGAAACGACCGTGCGCGTTGCATTCTGGACGATGGTCGCGCCGTCGAGGAAGGAAGTGCTCGACCTCGCGGACAAGCATCTCGCGCCGACGGCATTTGAGCGCGCAGTCTCGCTTTCGTGGACGCAGGCGCAGGTCCAGCTCCATCATCTCGGCGTCAGCTCTGACGAAGCGCATCTCTTCCAGCAACTTGCCGGCGCTGTTCTCTATTCCAACCCGTTGCTCCGGCCTCCTTCCGAGGTTCTCAAGCGCAACGAGTCCGGGCAGGCCGCCCTCTGGGCGCACCGCATATCCGGGGACCTGCCCATCGTCCTTGTCCGCATCGATGCGCCCGAGGACCTGGAAATCGTCAGGCAGCTGCTCCGCGCACACGAGTACTGGCGGATGAAGCTGCTTGCCGTCGATATCGTCATTCTGAACGAACAACCGCAGTCCTACAGCAGTGATCTTCAGGGCGCGCTGGAAACGGTCCTCCGCACGAACGAATCCCAGTTGCGGCCTCAGATCCACGGGATGGCCTCACAGGGGAATATCTTTCTCATACGCGCGGATCTGGTATCGCTCGACGTTCGCCTGGTTCTCCAGAGCGCTGCACGGGCTATCCTGCTCAGCCACCGCGGGACCCTTGCCGAGCAGCTCAATCCCCCGGAAGCCGTCGTGCCAATGCTTTCTCAGCGCCTCCTCTCGCTTCCCCTCAACGCCGGGGCGTGGGTAAAGGACAAGCTGACCGCCGCGCGGGATGACAATGCTCCGGGGGCCGCTGTTGATCCGGCCGAGCCATTGGAGTTCCCCAACGGCCTGGGTGGATTCAGTGCGGACGGAAGGGAATACGTCACGACATTGAGAGGCACACAGCAGACTCCGGCGCCATGGATCAACGTCATCGCCAACCCGGCATTTGGTTTCCAGGTGTCTGTGGAAGGCGCCGGCTCCACGTGGTCGATGAACAGCCGCGAAAACCAGATTACCCCCAGGTCAAACGACCCTGTCGGGGACACTCCCGGCGAGATATTCTATGTGCGAGACGAACAGAGCGGAATACTCTGGTCTCCGACTCCCCTCCCTATCAGAGAGGAGAACGGCCAGTACGAAGCGCGGCACGGCCAGGGGTACAGCCGTTTTGAACACACTGCGCACGGCATTACGCTTGAACTTACGGTCTTTGTGCCCCCTGCTGATTCCATCAAGATCTCACGGCTGAAGATCAGAAATAATTCCCGACGCAACAGGCGCCTCTCCATCACTGCATATCTGGAATGGGTGCTGGCCCCTTCACGTGAGGCCTCCGTACCATTTGTCTGGACAGAGATCGATCCGATGACGGGGGCGATGTTCGCACGAAACCCGTGGAGGACCGAATTCCGCAACCGCGTCGCGTTCGCGGACCTCGGGGGAGGACAGATGAGCTGGACCGGCGACCGGAAGGAATTCCTGGGGCGTCATGGCACGCTCGATCATCCTGCGGCACTGGCAGAGAGAGGACCACTGTCCGACCGGGTAGGGGCAGGACTTGACCCCTGTTGTGCGATGCAAACCCTCGTCGAGCTCAGTCCGAAGGGCCAGACGGAAATCATTCATTTTCTCGGCGAAGCCGCGACATCAGCCGAAGCCCAGGCCCTGGTTCTGCGCTACCGGACGACCGACCTTGACTCAGTATTCCGTGCCGTCACCTCGTTCTGGAACCGTACTCTCGGGACAGTCAAGGTAAAGACTCCCGATCGTTCGATGGACATTTTGCTCAATCGCTGGCTTCTCTATCAGACGATCGCCTGCCGGGTGTGGGCGCGTTCAGCGTTTTACCAGTCCAGCGGAGCGTACGGATTCCGCGACCAGATTCAGGACGGGATGGCCCTTGCTGTGTCGAAGCCCGGTCTGACGCGGGAACATCTCCTGCGCGCCGCGGGGCGCCAGTTCGTCGAAGGAGATTTTCAGCACTGGTGGCTGCCGTCGTCGGGGCGGGGGGTGCGCACGCGGGTTTCCGACGATCAGGTCTGGCTCCCCTATGCCGTCGCGCAATACGTCGGGGTGACAAACGACCGTGCGGTTCTGGACGAACCGGTAGCATATCTCGAAGGGCCTGCCCTCCGGCCCGGAGAGCAGGATTCATTCTTTCAGCCGATGGTTTCAAGCACACACGCAACACTGTACGAGCACTGCGCCCGGGCCCTCGACCGGAGTCTTCCGGTCGGGGTGCACGGGCTGCCGTTGATCGGGACCGGGGATTGGAACGATGGCATGAATACGGTGGGTGCCGGAGGCAGGGGGGAGAGCGTCTGGCTCGGCTGGTTCCTTCACGCAACGCTTGCGCAATTCGCGCCGCTTGCCGCCGCCCGCGGGGAGGACGTGCGCGCCGTGTCATGGTTGCAGCATGCAGAAACCCTGAGAGGATGCCTTGAGAGCAATGCGTGGGACGGCGACTGGTACCTCAGGGGTTATTACGATGACGGCACGGCGCTGGGATCGGCTGCAAGTGAGGAGTGCCGCATCGATTCCATTGCGCAGTCATGGAGTGTGATCTCCAAGGCCGCGGATCCCGCCCATGCAGCCAGAGCCATGGCGTCAGTAAAGGAACTTCTTGTTCGTCGCGGTGATGGAGTGGTACTCCTGTTCACCCCGCCATTCGACCGTACGTCGCTTGAACCCGGCTATATCAAAGGATACCCTCCGGGTATCCGTGAGAACGGCGGCCAGTACACCCACGGGGCTCTCTGGTCGGCGATCGCATTTGCGATGCTCGGCGACGGAGACACTGCTGCGGAGATTTTCTCCCTACTGAATCCCATCAATCGTTCCGGCTCACGGGATGCAGTTGACCGATACAGAGTGGAACCGTACGTGGTCAGCGCAGACGTGTATACAAAATCCCCCCACACCGGACGCGGCGGATGGACATGGTACACCGGGTCTGCGGGATGGATGTATCGGGCCGGCCTTGAGTGGATTCTCGGATTCCGCGTGCAAGGAGCCACGCTGTTCCTCAATCCCTGCATACCGCGGACGTGGCCAGGGTTTGAGATCGGCTACGCGTATCGCTCTGCACGATACGACATTGCCTTCGAGAATCCGGACGGCGTCTCCCGGGGAATCAAAAGTTGGACGCTCGACGGCGTGATGCAACCGCTGGCGGCGGCCGGAAGTCCGGCGGGGATCAGCCTGGCAGATGACGGGGCAACTCACCACGTGCGGGTCACACTGGGAATACCGGGGCACTCCGCTCAAAAGACGGATTAATCCCCTTATCATCCTTTGGAGCTATTTCATCTGGCGTGGGCGATCAGTATCTTATTATAGAAGTGTACAACCGTTCTTACAGGAGGATACCAATGAGACATTCCTATCCAGCGCTGATTGCACTGTGCCTGTTCCTCGCGGTTCAGGGGTCTTCCGCCCAGGAGCGAGGTTTCGGGCTGGGCGTGATCATCGGCGAACCCACAGGGATCAGCGCGAAATTATGGACATCGCCGGTCAATGCGTTCGACTTTGGACTCGGCTGGTCTATTGGAGGGGATCGCATCGGCAATTACAAGGGATTTTACAACGGGGGAAGCCGGATCCACTTTCATATGGATTACCTCTGGCATGCATACAATGCTATTCACGCGAGCGAACAATTCCCGTTATACTATGGAATTGGCGGACGCATTAACACCGGAGCCGGATATGACGGCTCCCTGGCTCTGCGCGGGGTGTTCGGCATCGCCTGGTTTCCGCATAATACACCCATCGATGTGTTCCTGGAGCTTGTTCCTTCACTTCAACTTACGTCAACGACAGGCTTCGGCCTGGATGCGGGCATCGGCGCACGATACTTTTTCCAATAAGGTCATTCTGCACTGGCCATCCGGAGGACAGGGGATATGATAAAGACAACAACAACGAAGGCAACCTATCGGGGGGTACAGATCATGGTCATGTCCGACAGCGACGGACATGGGACCACGTATTCGTGCACCAACAACTCCGGCAGGGCGAAAGCCGTCGAAGCGTGGTTCTCCACCCAGGCAGAGGCAATTGCCAATGAGAAGCGTGAGATCGATCTCGTGGCGACGAATTGACCGATCGCCCGGGCATCACCGCCCGGGCATTGGTGCATCGAGGAAGTGAAAATCAACCCCGTTACTCAATGATCTGGTAAATCTCCCGCCGGCCTGTCAGGTACATTTCGGTGTACTTCGACATTTCCTCGGCAACCTTGGGATCCATGTTCGGATTCGGTTTCCCCGATTTGTACTCTTCCATTTGCTTTTCCCA
The DNA here is from genome assembly GCA_041493205.1 of Bacteroidota bacterium. Lineage (GTDB taxonomy): Bacteria > Bacteroidota > Ignavibacteria > UBA10030 > UBA6906 > JBGPYM01. Next base: position 1,086 of record JBGPYM010000070.1, on the reverse strand, counting down.
TTCCGCCAGGTTTTTCACGGGCATCTCAACAATCACCGTGTTATACTCGCCGGCCAGGTCGGTCATGACGCGCATTGCCGGGTCGTTGCCGAACCCTTTCTTGAAAAGTTTGGCGAGCTTTGACGCCTGACCGGGCTTCGCCGTAAACACTTCGCGGATGAGAATCATGGTTCTGACTCCTGTTATGGGTTATTGGTTCGTTTACGCTTCTTTCAGGGTTTTAAGGTCGAGCTTGGTCATCTTCAACAATGCTCCCATGACGCGCCCTGCTTTCGCGGGGTCCTTATCCTGCAGTAACTGCCCGAGAATGGCCGGGATAATCTGCCAGGAGACCCCAAACTTGTCTTTCAGCCAACCGCATTGCTGTTTTTCTCCGCCTGCAGAGAGCTTCTCCCAGAGCTCGTCGATTTCTTCCTGTGTCTCACAGTTGACATAGAGCGAAATACCCTGTGCGAAGGTGAAATACGGTCCGCCATTCAACGCCATGAACGTCTGTCCTTCGAGCTGGAAAGTGCCCCCCATGAGTGATCCTTTGGGGCCCGGTCCTCCCTCTCCATAGCGCATCGAGCTCACGATCTTCGAATTCTTGAAGATAGAGGTGTAGAATTTCATCGCCTCTTCCGCCTGATTGTTGAAGGTCAGAAACGTTGAGATTTTTTGCATGTGGACTCCCTTGTTGATGCTCTTGAGTGACATTCTTTAGTCGAATGGGGATGGTACATATCGACAATGATACCTCCATAACAGCGTAACATGCTGCTCGTGTTCCGCAACCCTCGTCCTTTCGCCGGAAAAGCCCATCCGGCAAGGGATTAGCTCCCTTTTCATCCTTATGCTCTATACCCTCCCGCGGGTGCCTTTGCTATACTGTACAGGCGAGGATCACACGATCGTCCTTCACCGGGCAACCGGCAGCACTCACCACTACGAAGTCATCCCCATGAGCAAGAAAGCGACCCCACCGGAATTACAGGGGCATGCGCCATCAATCTCGAAGCAGGCATACAAGGAAACCCTGGGCAGACTCCAGGTCGAACTGGTCAAGCTCCAGCGCCACTTCATCGAAGGCAATGACAAGATCCTGAT
>JBGPYM010000315.1:0-3266 GCA_041493205.1 Bacteroidota bacterium | reverse complement strand
TTCTGGTAATCTCCACGGGCGAAGTATACGGAAAAGTGCCGCTGGAGCCCGTCGACGAAGACACCCCGCTCAACCCGCTCAACCCCTACGCTGCAAGCAAGGCAAGTCTCGACATGATCGCCCGGAATTACCGGGGCACGTTTGGCGTTCGCGCCACCGTGGCCCGTCCGTTCAATCACGCGGGTCCGCGGCAAAGCCCTGTCTTCGTGGCCTCCGATTTCGGCCGCCAGTTCGCCCTGATCGCAGAGGGGAAATCGGAGCCCGTCATTCACACCGGGAACCTCGATCCAAAGCGTGATTTCACCGATGTACGCGATGTCGTGCGCGCCTACTGGGCAATTCTTTCCCATCCCGGCGGGCATGAGGTGTACAACGTCTGCTCCGGCAACGTGGTTGCGGTGCGGGAACTGATCGGGCTCTACGAAGAGGTCACGGGTATACGCGTGAGCGTGAAACCCGAACCGCGCCGCGCCCGTCCGAATGACGTCGCATATATCGCCGGCAGTTTCGAACGCCTCCGGGCAACGACGGGCTGGGCGCCGGCCATTCCGCTGCGGCAGACGCTCGGCGATGTGTTCGCTTACTGGCGAACCGAAGTCGCCTCCTCTCCATGAACATCCTGGTCGTCAACTGGCAGGACCGGACCCATCCACAGGCCGGCGGGGCGGAAGTCCACTTTCACGAGATCTTCTCTCGCCTCGCCCGCCGGGGGCACCGCGTTACGCTCTGCTGCTGCGCGAATCCGGGAAAGCCGGACCGGGACACGGACGACGGGATTGAAATCCTCCGGCGCGGGTCGCGTGCGTTGTTCAATTTCAGATTCCCGCTCACCTGGTTCGTCTCCCTGCGGACGCGCTCCTTCGATGTTGTCGTCGAGGACCTCAACAAGATTCCACTCTTCACCCCGTTCTACGTCCGCCGCCCGCTCGCCGGCATCGGGCACCATCTGTTCGGACGCAGCATCTTCCTTGAAGCGGGACCGCTGGTCGCCCGTTACGTCTTCTGGATGGAACGCGCGGCGCTCGCCGTCTACCGCACCCGGATGCCGTTTATGGTGGTATCGCCGAGCACCCGCGACGAGTTCATCGCCCACGGATTTCCCGCCGGGCGCCTTGCCATCATTCACAATTGCGTCGACCACGCACTCTACCGCACCGGCGGTGCCCCGAAAAGTCCCGTACCGCTGATCGGGTACTTCGGGCGTCTCAAAAAGTACAAAGGAGTGGAGCACCTGCTCCGTGCCGTCCCCCTTGTCCGCGAACGCGTCCCTTCCCTGCGCGTGGTGATTGCTGGTGAAGGGGACGATCGTCACCGTCTTGAGGGGATTGCGGCGTCACTCGGACTCGGGGGCGTCGTGGAGTTTACGGGGTATTGCCCTGAGGAAAAAAAGATCGCGCTGCTGCAGTCGATGTGGTGCACAATCGCGACGTCGTCGAAGGAAGGGTGGGGGCTGACCATCATCGAGGCAAATGCGTGCGGGACGCCCGCGATTGCGAGCGATGTGCCGGGACTGCGGGATGCGGTGCGGGACAATGAAACCGGGCTTCTCTATCCGTACGGCGATGCGGAAGCGCTCGCTCAGCGGATTCTCCTCCTGCTGCAGGACAGTGCGCTCCGCACAAAACTCTCCGCGGGTGCGGTGGCCTGGGCGAAAGAGTTCGACTGGGACGTCGCAGCCGACCGGACGCTCGAATTCCTCGAAAACGTCCGCGCGCATCCCTAACGCTGAAGCCTCTTCAAAAGCTGTATCTGTCCCGCATGATACAGGTCATGTGCGGCGATTCCTCTGATCAGAAAATCGTTCGTCACCGTACTGCCGGCCGCCTTCCGCTCGAGCAGGTCCGGCGGCAGTGCAGCGATCGCATCGCGCATTGAACGGTGCACTGCGGAGAGAAGTGCGCAATCCTCCTTCCACGCCTCCGCCGACGCCGAAGGGCGCACGAACCAGTTGCTTCCCTTGTGCGGAAACGATCCCCGCTTCTCTCCCAGCAGCCGCCGCCGTACCGTATATTTCCAGTACGCAGCGTGTACCACGACCTCCCAGATGTTGTGGCGCCCCTTCGCGGGACGCCACGAGGCCTCCCGGGTGGTCAACCCGCGGATACTTCCCCTGAGATTTGTTCCGTGCCACGAGCGTCGATCGTATGCCTCATCGATCAAAGAGAGCAAGAGCCGCAATGCATCGTTCATACAAACCTCCCGGTTTCAGTTCAGAAACTCCCATGAGATGCCGAACCGGAGAGCGCGCTCTCCCGCAGGCGTGAACGGAATGCCGAAGTACCGCACGTCGGGGAGGTTCTCCCAGATAAGATGAATATACGCGTCGCCGATGTGGGCAATCAGCGAGAAATCGACGGTGCCGCTGGTGCCGAGCGCCGGTCCGCGCGAAGGGACATACGCAATCGCCTCGGGGTTGAACGCAAGGCCCGTGTGCGAAAGCATGAATTTCCCCTGGAGCCCCGCTTTCAGTTCCAGGGAGCCCCCGAGAAGCTTGTGCCAGAAATAGATGCCGCCGTGCGCCCAGAGTTTGGGTGTGTCGTCGAGTGTTGTACCCGACTGCATCCGGGAAATGTATTCCGCTGTCCCGTCCAGGGCGAGATACCAGATCCGCAGATCGACGCGGACGTTGATGCCGTTGGAGGCAATGGCGCCCCCGTTGCCGATACTGAACGACGGAAACGGCCCGTTCCCCGCTGCCGCGGGAAGTATGACAATAGGATTTGCGACGGTCCGGTGAAACGCCGCAACGCGAATCCTCCCGGCGTCACCCAGGTCGATGGCAATGCCCGCCTCGGCGACCCGGTGGATCTCGGCGGATGCGTCCCCGGGGTTGATGACGGTCGAATCCTGCCAGAAGAGCTCCTGGTAATTTGGCACGCGGCGCGACGTCGAGACTCCCCCGAAGAGGCTCATCGCGCCGTTCAGGCGGAGCGTTGCGTCGGCGCCGACGCCCAGCAATGTCTGCCGCCGGTATTCGTCGATCCGTCCGAACGCGGCGAGGCTCAGTTTGTCTCCCAGCGACGCCTCCTCCTTTACCCATGCTGCGGCGAGAGCGTTTCGGCGCCGGCCGAGGTTGGGACTCCTCTCCACCTGACGCAGCTCGACGGACGCGCCGAGGAGGAGCCGCTGGAACTCCGTTTCATAATTCTGCGTCAGGAGCCCGCCCATCCATGACGTGAGATGGTCGGAGCGGATGAGTATCCCGTTGGGGGTGAGGCGGTTCTCCTCATCCCTGTATTCCCGCAGGCTGTTGGAATAGTACAGCG
>JBGPYM010000275.1:0-3944 GCA_041493205.1 Bacteroidota bacterium | reverse complement strand
GAGGATTCTGGGGCCGCTCGTAAAACTGATCCATGCGGAGATTGCCGACCTCTGGGCGTATTACGAGGCGGGATTCCATAATCTCCTGGTCGTTTCCGTCGACCAGCGGTACGGCAAAGAAGCGATGAAGACGGCCCTTGGACTCATGGGCATGTCGCAACTCTCGCTCACCAAATGCATTATCCTGGTAAGCGACGGAGTGAACGTAAAGAACTTCGACGAGGTTATGAAAGAAGTACGGGATCATTTCGACCCGCACGAGGATTTCGTTTTGATTCCGCGTGTCCCGATGGATACGCTCGATTTTACGAGTTTCACCATGAACCTCGGGAGCAAGATGATCCTGGACGCCACCCGCTCACAACAGCCGAAGGATGCAGGCCGTGCCGAGCGTGCGGCGCGGGCGCGTAAGCGTCTCCCCGATCTCCGGGCGCTCGACCGGCGGATCACCGACCAGAATCTTCTCAGTGATACGATGCTGGCGGTGAAGGTGCGGGGACTCGGCATGCCTGTGTTGAAAAAGCTCGTCAAACACCCCCGCCTTGCAGCGATACCGCTGGTCGTCGCCGTGAGCGAGGACGTTAATATCCACGACCGGGAGAACACCATCTGGGGCGTCTTCACCCGGTTCGATTGTGCACGCGACGTCATATTCTCGGAGCAGGAACTGGTCGGCCCCGCCCCGGTCTACCGCGGCGTCATGGGGATCGACGCCACGTGGAAACCCGGCTACCCGCGGCCGCTGACAATGTCGGAGGATGTGAAGAAACGCGTGGATGATCGGTGGGAGCAGTACTGGAAATGAGGATGTGTGACTGTGCAACGACGACGTGACGGACGATGATTATTCGCGATACGCAACTCGGCCCGATCTGGGAAAAAATTCAGCGGGGTGATCGGCTGACGATCGACGACGGTGTCGCGCTCTACGCGACGCGTGATCTCGTTGCTCTCGGCAGGATGGCCCATGCGGTACAGCAGGCGCGCAGCGGCGATGCCGTCTATTTTGTGCTCAACCAGAAGATTGAGCACACCAACATTTGCATCCTGTCGTGCAAGTTCTGTGACTTCGCGGTAAAGAAGGGGGACCCCCGCGCCTATGAGATGACGACGGAGGAAATTCTCTCGCGGCTCACGCCGGAGATCCGCGAAGTCCATATCACCGGCGGAATGCCCGCCGACTGGCCCTGGGAGCGGTACCTGGATATCGTGCGGACGATCCATGAACGTCTCCCCGAAGCCGATGTCAAGGCGTTCACGGCCGTGGAGATCGATTTCTTCCACAAGAAATTCAAGATGCCGGTCGAAGAGGTTTTGCGGCAGCTCCAGGCAGCCGGACTCAAGACCATGCCCGGCGGCGGTGCGGAAGTATTTTCAGAGCGGGTGCGAAAGCAGCTCTTCAATCAGAAGATCGGCGCGAAGGCCTGGTTCGAAGTGCACGAGACCGCGCACCGGCTCGGCATTCCGACCAACAGCACCATGCTCTACGGGCACATTGAAACGATCGAAGAACGCCTGATCCACATGATCCGGTTGCGGGAAGCACAGGACCGGACCGGCGGTTTTCTTACATTTATCCCGCTCGCGTTCCAGCCCGGCGACACGGGCATCAAGCCGAAGCACCGGTACACGTCGGCAATTGACGACCTCAAGACGATCGCCGTGTCGCGCCTCATGCTCGACAACTTCCCTCATATCAAGGCGTACTGGGTGATGCTGACGGAGGAAGTAGCGTCGGTTGCGCTCAATTTCGGCGCGGATGATATGGATGGAACGGTGGGAGGCGAGAAAATCGCGCATGACGCAGGCGCGACGAGTCCCATGACGCTGGCCAAAGATCAGATCATCCGCATCATCCGGGACGCCGGGAAAATTCCTGTCGAACGGGACGTCTACTACAATCCTCTCAGGCTTTATCACGATAACGTGATCGGGAAAATCCCGTACCTGAACACCGTTCCATTCTACGGGAATTTCGAGAAAAGGCAATTCCGCATTCTTCCTGTGACGCCCCGCCGCATGGGCCTGCTCAACGCCGAAGGGATGCTGGACGCGGGGGTGTTTTCGCTGATGGACTATTTCCACCGTGAGGATTCCCTCGACCTGATGGGGTGGTGCATCGCCACGCGCGACCAGGTCAAGAGCGTCATGCTCTTCTCCAAGGAAGGGTGGCAGGGTCTCGAAGGAAAGACCATCGGCATTATCGACGACACCGCGACGTCCGTACAGCTGCTGAAGGTCCTTCTGACCACTAAGTACGGGGTGCATGCGACGTTCGAACGGATGCACGCCGGCGTGAACGATTTCTCCAGGTATGACGCAGTGCTCCTGATCGGTGACGAGGCGCTCCGGCGGAACAAATACGGGATGAAAGGATTCGACCTCGTCTATGACCTCGCGCGCGAATGGTATGAGTGGCAGAAGCTTCCGTTCGTGTTTGCGGTCTGGGCAGTCCGTTCGTCGCTCCCTGCCGCAACGAAGGAAGAGCTGAGCGGCATCATCGCCCGCTCGCTCGACGCCGCGGAAGGAGATTTCATCCCCGCGGCCGGCCCGCACGGACGGCGGATCGGATTGACGGATGCCGAGACGCAGGAATATCTCGCCGGGTTCAACTACCGACTTGGCGAGCGGGAACACGAGGCGATGAACGTCTTCAGGCGCCTGAACGCGGCAATGGAACAACGCTCCGGCGCACGTGCGGGCGTTCAGGACGGACAACAGTGAGGGGAAACGGCATGGTACTCTCTGGACTCTATGAGAAGGCGCGGGAGGGTGGAAGGATCACGCGCGAAGAAGGACTGGAAATGCTCCGCCACGGGGAGCTTCTTGATCTCGCGGACGCGGCAAGCGCGATCCGCTTCCGGAAGAACACGGAACAGCGGGTGACGTTCGTGATCGACACCAACCCGAATTATACGAACATCTGCAACGTCGACTGCATCTTCTGCGCATTCTACCGGCACCCGGGAGACGTGGGTGCGTACACCCACAGCGTCGACCATATGATTCAGAAGTTCAAGGAGTCCGCCGCGAGGGGCGTGACGACGGTCCTCCTCCAGGGAGGCGTTAATCCGGCGCTCCCGTTCGAATATTACTGCGAGCTGGTGGAACGGACGATTCGCGAAGTTCCCGGAGTCCACCCCCACTTCTTTTCGACGTCGGAGATCATCGGCATGTCACGCGTTGCGGGGCTCACCGTACCGCAGGTACTCCGACGACTCTGGGACGCCGGCCTCCGCACCATCCCGGGAGGCGGAGCGGAAATTCTCTCCGACCGCGTGAAGAAGAAGATCAGCCACCTCAAGGGAACGAGCGCCGACTGGCTTGCGGTCATGCGCGAGGCGCAGTCGATCGGCTACAAGACGACATCGACGATGATGTACGGCCATCTTGAGACGGACGAGGACATCATCGAGCATCTCGAGGTCACGCGGACGCTGCAGGACGAATGCGGGGGCTTTACCGCGTTCATCCCGTGGAGCTTCAAGCCGGGCAACACGCCGCTCGAGAAGATCATACCGCAGTATGCGACGCCGACCCGGTATCTCCAGATGATTGCGATGTCGCGGATCTACCTCGACAACGTACAGCACATCCAGGCGTCTTGGTTTTCGGAGGGGAAGAAGACGGGGCAGATCGCGCTCCATTTCGGCGCGGACGATTTCGGGGGGACGCTGCAGGAGGAAAACGTGCACGCGGCCGCGAATTTCATCAACACGACAAACACGGAGGAGTGCATTCAGCTCATTCATGATTCCGGATTTGCCGCCGCACAGCGGACGACACTCTACGAAATCATCAAGGTGTACGAACCTGCGGCCGTGACAGCCTGAGGCCGGATGGCACAGGCGTTACCGCAGGAGCAGCATCTTTTTCGATTCCACGAACGTACTTGCCGGCGTGCCGAGCACCGCGCTCTCGAGCCGGTAGATGTAGACGCCGCT
>JBGPYM010000220.1:0-5148 GCA_041493205.1 Bacteroidota bacterium | reverse complement strand
CCGTCAGCACCACCCACACCATCGCTGGTGCCATCATGGGCGTCGGGGCCACAAAGCGTCTTTCTGCTGTTCGCTGGGGCATAGCGGGCACGATGATATGGGCGTGGATCCTCACAATTCCCGCCTCCGCCGCCGTCGCAGCGATGGCATATTTCGCGATCGAGGGAATAAGGACGCTCATCCCGTAAGAGGCGCCGTGCTTGACATTCACCGTCCGGTTTGGTACACTATCATCACTATGAAACGGGTTCAATCATCGGTCAGCAACTACCATCACCACCATCACGGGGCCCCCGTGTGTTCCGATGAGGTGACTGCTGGCTGACGATTGTCGTTTGTGATCCACCAGAGAGCCCCTTCCGGAACCCGGAAGGGGTTTTCGCTTTTTCAGGGGGTTTCATGTCTCATACCATCACAGGCCCGCCGCACGGATTCCGCGATCTCGTGTTCGGGGAAGCGGAAGCCCGGCGGCGCATTGAGCGGGAATTCGCTCCGGTGTTTGCGGCCGCGGGATACAGGGAGATCATTCCCTCGAGCGTGGAAATGATGGATGTGTATACCCGCGGGAATCAGAGTGTCGGGGAGCGGACGTTCAGGTTCCTGGATCGGGACGACAATCTCCTCGCGCTCCGGGGAGATTTCACGCCGTCGATCGCGCGCATCGTGGCCGGTCGGCCCGGAGATTTTTCCATTCCGGTGAAGGCATGGTACTGCGGGTCCGTCTTTCGGAAGGCGGACCGAAACCGGGGGCTCTTTCAGGAATTCTGTCAGATCGGGGCGGAGCGCATCGGCCTGAATACCATCGCACAGGATGCTGAACTCGTCGGCATCGCGCTCCAGGGACTTACCCGCTCCGGTGTGGCCGACGCGTGCGTCCACGTAAACCACGCGGGCATCTTCCGGGGAATTGTTGCAGCGCTCGGTCTCGACGAGGTCGCGCGCGCGAGGGTGAAGTCCACGATCGACCGGAAGGACATGCGTGCTCTCGGCGCAAAGCTCGCGGAGCTTGGCATCGGCGCCGGGCCGCGATCGCAGGTGGACGTGCTCGCCCGCTGCGTCGGCAATGCCACCGTCCTGGAGACCGCCGCCGGCGCCCTGAACAACCGGGAATCCGATACGGCTCTTGGCGAGCTGGCCACGCTGGCTGTCCTCCTCGCGGACTGGCGCGAGCGGGTGGTGTTTGACCTGACGGAAATCGACGAAATGGAATACTACACCGGTTGCATGTTCACATTCTTCAGCCCGTCCCACACGGGTGAGCTCGGGAAGGGGGGACGCTATGACGGACTGCTGAAGGAGTTCGGGGCGGACCTCCCTGCGGTCGGATTCTCTCTCTCCGTCGACAGGATCAGCGAATGCCTGTGAACGGCCGGCTCCTGGTGGCGCTCCCGAAGGGGCGCCTGTACGATGCAGTGAGGTCGCTCCTCGCAAAGGCGGGACTGCCTCTCCCGGCGGATGCGGAGAGCTCGCGGAAGCTCGTCCGGACCGACACCTCCGGCCGGTGCGATTTCGTCACGCTGAAACCCGCCGACATCCCGGTGTACGTCGAGTCGGGCGCCATCGACGCAGGCATCGTCGGCTCTGACGTGTTGCGGGAGCTCGAATCCGACGTCTATGAGCCGGTGGACCTCAGGATCGGGCTCTGCCGGCTTGTCCTGGCGGCACCGGAGGGACATGACTTCCCGCCGGCGCGCGCGCTCCGGATCGCGACTAAATACCCGAACACCGCCGAGCGGTTTTTCCGGGCACAGCAAATCCATGCACAGGTCGTCCGTCTCGATGGATCCGTCGAGATCGCACCGTTGCTCGGCCTCGCGGACGGAATCATCGACCTGGTCGAGACGGGCAGGACGCTCCGTGAAAACGGGATGCGCGTCGTGGAAGAAATCTCCCTCGTCAGTGCCAAACTGATCGTCAACAGAACGGCGATGAAAATGAAGTCAGCCGGTGTGCACACCCTTATTTCAAACCTGGATGCGGTGGTCTATGAAAATACTTGATGCCCGGGGGGACGCGCGCGCTGCGGACTCGGTCGGGAGGGCCCGCACTGAACCTGATCCGGCGATTGACCGCCGGGCACGGGAGATCCTTGAACGGGTGCGCACCGAGGGGGATGAGGCCCTGACAACGCTGACGCGTGAACTCGATTGCCGGCTGATCGACGCCCTGGGGCTTCGTGTCTCACCCCGCGAAATCGAGAGCGCCGGAGCGCGCGTCACCCCGTCGTTTCTCCGGGCGTTGCGCACAGCCAGGGAGAATATCGCTCGCTTTCACCGCCGGCAGTTGCCGCGTACCTGGGAACTTCGCAGAGGCGGACTCCGCCTCCGGCAGCAGTACCGTCCGCTCAATCGTGTCGGCGTCTACGTCCCCGGGGGGAAGGCCGTATATCCGTCGACAGTCCTGATGAATGCCGTTCCGGCCCGGATAGCAGGCGTGGAAGAGATCGTCATGGCGACGCCGTGCAACACGGACGGAAAGATCGCACCGGAGGTCCTCGTCGCGGCCCGCGAATGCGGCATCACGGAGATCTACAGGATCGGCGGCGCACAGGCGATTGCAGCGCTTGCCTACGGAACCGAATCAATCCGGCGGGTGGAGAAGATCTGCGGCCCCGGGAACGCATATGTCGCCGCTGCTAAACGGCTTCTGTTCGGCGTTGTGGGGATCGACATGATTGCAGGCCCGACCGAAATTGTAGTCGTGGCGGATGGTACTGCCCGCGCGGCATTTGTCGCGGCGGACATGATCGCACAGGCGGAACACGATGAGAGCGCAACGGCAATATTGATTACCACGTCGCATTCACTCGCGCTCAGCGTCCAGGAGGAAATTCTCCTCCAGCTTGAAAGCGCACCCCGGAAAGCAATAGCCCGGAGGGCCCTTGACGGACAGGGGATGATTGTGATCATCCGGACAATGCGGGATGCCGTCGGGATTGTCAATGCGATCGCACCCGAACACGTGGAGCTGATGGTGCGGCATCCGCGTGAAGTTCAGGGCCGGATCCTGAACGCGGGATCGGTGTTCCTCGGCACCTGGGCCACCGAAGCCCTGGGAGACTACGCGGCCGGCGTCAATCACACGCTCCCGACGTCAGGATCAGCCCGGTTCAGTTCGCCCCTCAGTGTGGCCGATTTCATGAAGTTCATGAACGTCATCGACGTCTCGCGCGGCGCATTCCGCCGGCTCGCACCCGCGGTTGAAACCCTCGCAGCTGCTGAGGGTCTCGCCGGGCACGCGGCGTCGGTGAGGATCAGGAGGGAGCTGAAGTGATGGACATGCTCCGGCCGGAAATCGATGGACTTGCCGCATACACGCTCAGGGAGACGCCCTGCCGGATAAAGCTGAATCAGAACGAAAATCCGTACGAGCTCCCTGCCGCGGTCAAGGAGGAAATCACCGGCCTGCTTGCCGGAGAGCGATGGTCACGCTATCCTCCGTTCGTCCCCCGCGCACATCTGGAGCAGCTCGCGGGATTCACGGGCTGGCAGGCCGATGGGATCCTTCTCGGTAACGGATCGAACGATCTGCTTCAGCTGCTGTTCATGTGTGCCCTGGGCACGGGACGTAGTGCCGTGATCAGCACACCGACTTTTTCGCTCTATGCAATCCTCGCAAAGGCCCAGGGGGCTGTCGTCCATGAAGTCCCCATGCTCCCCGGATTCAGATTCGACACGGATGCCCTCGCGGCGACGGCCGGGAAAAACGAGGCATCGATGACGGTCCTCTGTTCTCCGAACAATCCGACAGGGACCCAGCTTGCACAGGATGAGGTCGAACGGATTCTGGACGGTACACCCGGGCTGATCATCGTTGATGAAGCGTACGTGCAGTTTGCTCCCTTCTCGGTTGCCGGCCTCATCGCGCGCCATCCGCGGCTGGTGATCCTCCAGACATTTTCGAAGGCAATGGGCGCCGCGGGCCTCCGTTTCGGCTATGCGCTCATGGACCCGTCCATCGCGAGGCAATTGAACAAGGTCAAGCTCCCCTATGCGGTCAACATCTTCACCTTGATTGCCGCCGGTGTCCTCATGCGGCGCTGGGACGACGTGCGCGGATGGATCGGGACTTTGAACGCGGAACGGGAGAGGATGCGCACCGGGCTGGCGGCCCTCCCGGGCATCACGGTGTACCCGTCAGCGGCCAACTTTCTGCTTTTTGAAACTGAAAAGCTATCACCTGCCGCATTGTTCGACCGACTCTGTGCGGATGGAATCCTTATCAGAGACGTCTCCGGTGTCCCCCGGCTCGGCCGCGCATTGCGCGTGAGCATAGGCACGCCGGAAGAGAACAACGAATTCCTCGGCAGCATGCAGAGGGCACTGTGACGCGCACAGCCTCACTCGAGCGGAAGACGACTGAGACGTCGGTGACCCTGCGTCTCGGTCTTGACGGCGACGGAACCTACGACATTCAGACGGGTGTCGGGTTTTTCGACCACATGCTGTCGCACATCGCAAAACACGGGGGGCTCTCGCTGACGATTCGGGCAACAGGGGACCTGCAGGTGGATGAACATCACCTGGTGGAAGACGTCGGGATTTGCCTGGGGAAGGCGATCGCAACGGCGCTGGGCGATAAACGGGGGATCGAACGGTTCGGGGCGGCGTTTGTGACAATGGATGAGGCGCTGGCACGGACGGTGATCGATCTCAGTGGTAGATCGTACTGTGTGTTCCACGCGCCGTTTTCCCGGGAATCCATTAACGGTTTCCCGCTTGAGCTCGTGGAAGAGTTTTTCCGATCGGTGGCTGCGGAAGGGAAGATGAACCTTCACGTCGCGCTCCTGTACGGTACCAACGCACATCACCAGGCGGAAGCGATCTTCAAATCGTTCGGCCGCGCGCTCCGTTCGGCCGTCATGCACACGGGGACGGATTCGATACCGTCGACCAAGGGGATTCTATGATCGCGATTGTGGATTACGGGATGGGAAACCTGCGGAACGTGAAGCGGGCGATCGAACACGCCGGCGCAACAGTCCTCGTGACTTCCCTGGCCGATGAGGTGATGAGCGCGGAGGCAGTGGTGCTCCCGGGTGTCGGCGCATTCGGCGAGGCAGTACAGCGCATCGACCGGCTCGGTCTGCGTGAGGCGGTTGTTGCCCACGTATCAGCCGGGAAACCCCTCCTCGGGATCTGCCTGGGG
>JBGPYM010000079.1:0-12071 GCA_041493205.1 Bacteroidota bacterium | reverse complement strand
TCCCGCCCGGTTTCACCAGCGGGGCGTACCGGTCGAGCAGGGCCCGCTGCAATCGGGTCAGGGGCTCTACCGATTCCTCGGAGAGTCCGAGCTTCAACCAGGGGCTGCGCCGGAGGGTCCCCGTACCGGAGCAGGGTGCATCGACGAAGACGACGTCGGCGAGGACTCCGCGCAATTCGGCCGGATCAGCATCGGGTGGGGCGGCAACGGTCCGGGCGATGGTCACTCCCGCGCGGCGGGTCCGCTCTTCGAAATTAGTCAGCTTGGTCCGGTCGACGTCCACAGCAATAAGCGTCCCCCGGTTCTCCATCAGCGCGGCCAGATGGAGGCTTTTGCCTCCCCCGCCTGCGCACGCGTCAACCACGACCATGCCCGGGCGGGCGCCGGCAAGCAGCGAGAGAATCTGGCTCCCCTCGTCCTGCATTTCAAACCACCCCTGCTTGAACGCGTGCATCCCCTGGGCGTTGACACGTTTGGCCAGCGTGAGGCCGTACGGCGAGAGGAGCGTCGGCCGGGCGTCGATCATCTCCCCTTTGAGTGCGGCGCGGCATTCTTCGACCGAAGCCTTCAGCGTGTTGACCCGGATGGTGACCGGTGCGGGCTCGTTGATCGCCCTGCACAGAAGCAGGGTCTCCTCCTCCCCGAAGCGCCGCAGCCAATCGCGGACCAGGAAGAGAGGAATGGAATGCTGAAGGCTGATGAGCTGTTCACGGTCGCGCTGCACGGCTTCGGAAATCTCCGCGCGGCGCAGTGCATCCAGGAACGCGGCACAGTCGATGTCCGGGACCGACATGCGCCAGAGCCCGGCAAAGTCCCCCAGGAGATCCTCCGGGGGTTTCTGACCGTTTCCGGAGCGGAGTTCGTACGCTGCGGCGAGTGCGATGGAGGGAACGCGCGTCATGGATCCGCCGGTACCGAGCGCCGCATGTGCTTCCATGCAGTAATGGGCCAGGAGCGCATGGTGCCGCAGGACTTCAAACGTCCTCTCGGCGATAAACCGGCGGTCGCTTGCGCCGAGATAGTGGCGTGCGCGGAAGAACTCGCGTACGATTGCGTCCGCGGGGCGCCGCTCGCCCCGGACAACATCGAGAACCTCGACGACGTGGCCAACGAGCGATGATGCTCTCACGAGACAGCGGAAAGGTTGCGCACGTCAGACGGCTGCGAATGGAGATTTCATTGAAGAAGTGATATACGCGCGGGCCATTCGCGCTGTGTTGTAGGCGACACCGACCTGTCCGGTCGGGCTCAGGGCAATGACTCCCCCGTAACCGGAGGTTTTTCTCTTCAGGACGGCAATTCCTTCCTTCGCAGCAGCCTCAGGGTCCTCTGCCTTCCCGGCCAGGCCATCGACCACCGTCTTTGCAAGTACAACCGCGATAATCGCCTCACCCCACCCTGTCGCCGATGCGCCCCCGGAAGCGTTATCAGCGTACGTACCGCATCCGATCAGAGCGGAATCACCTACCCTGCCGGGATGTTTGTTGGGGGTTCCGCCTGTCGAGGTCCCGGAGACAATGTTTCCTGCCGCATCGAGTGCGACGGCTCCCACGGTATCACCCCGCGTCCACATTCCCCTGCGTGAGGGGGGTTTTGCTGCGCCGGAATGGCTTTCGCGCCACCGTTGAATTTCGCGTTCGATGATAAGATCATCCTGTCCGCAGGTCGCGATCTGGTGTTCCTTCGCAAAACGGACCGCGCCCCGGCCAACCAGGAGGACGTTTCCGCTTTTTTCCATAATCGACCGTGCAAGCGAAATGGGGTGGATCACATTTTGCACTGCTGCCACAGCGCCTGCGCGGAATGTTCTGCCGTTCATGATGCTCGCATCGAGTTCGATTTCTCCCGCCTCGTTGAGAAACGAGCCCCGCCCCGCATCAAAGGTTTCATCGTCTTCCATGGCAATGATCGACTGTTCCACGGCTTCGACGGCGGATCCGCGGTCCTTGAGGACCTCCCATCCCACGGCGAGGGCTTTCAGAACCCCGTGGCGGTGAGCTTCGACCATGTCGTCGGGGATGTTCCAGGCCCCCCCATGGATGACGAGGGAGGTTGCGCGCACGCGCTTCATGCAGAATAAACTTGGAAGATATCAGGCCGGAGAGTGAGCGACGTCCCTTGGTGGTCCCGGGAGGCACCGGGAACCATCCGGGGACATGGGGAAAGTACGAAAATCCGCTTCACCGCGCAACTTTGGGAAGAGCCACCGGCGGAGACGCCGGTGCTACTACAAGCATTTCAGGAAGAGCCACCGGCGGGGACGCCCGTGCCACTACGGGAGAAGTGGATGAGACCGTGGCTGTCGAGCCCGACCTCCACGGTATCGCCGGGGGTGAAATCGCCGGCGATGATCTTCTCCGAGAGAGGGTTGACGAGGTGCTTCTGGATTACCCGCTTGAGAGGGCGGGCGCCATAGACCGGATCATAGCCGAGTTTGCCCAGCCATTCCCGTGCATCGTCCGTCACGTGCAGGGTGAACCCTTTCGCTGCAGCGAGCGCTGCGACCCGGTTGAGCTGCAGATCGACGATCGCACGAATATCCGTCGTACCCAGGGGCCTGAAGATGATGATCTCGTCCACCCGGTTGAGGAACTCGGGACGTATGCTCTGCTTTAGTAGCTGCAGGAGCTCATTCCGAAGATCGGCAAACACTTCTTCCCAGCGGCCATTGGGGCCAAAGTCAGAAGCAACCCGCTGGGTGATGAGCTGCGAGCCGAGGTTGGACGTCATGATGATGATCGTATTTTTGAAGTTCACCGTGCGTCCCTGGCTGTCGGTCAGACGTCCTTCGTCGAGCACCTGCAAGAGGATGTTGAACACCTCCGGGTGCGCTTTTTCGATCTCATCCAGCAACACCACTGCATACGGCTTCCTGCGGACGGCTTCCGTGAGCTGTCCGCCTTCATCGTAACCGACGTACCCCGGCGGGGCCCCGATGAGACGCGACACGGAGAATTTCTCCATGTACTCGCTCATGTCGATGCGGACGAGCGCCGACTCGTCATTGAAGAGGTATCCCGCGAGTGCCCGCGCCAGCTCGGTCTTTCCCACCCCGGTGCTCCCCAGGAAGATAAACGATCCGATCGGCCGCTTTTCGTCCTGCAATCCCGCACGAGAGCGGCGTATGGCATCACTGACGGCCTTGACCGCCTCATGTTGCGCGATCACATGCTGCTCCAGTCGGTCCTCGAGGTGCAGGAGCTTCACGCGGTCGCTCTCCAGCATGCGCGTCACCGGGATTCCTGTCCAGCGGGCGACGATCTCCGCGATATCCTCAGCGTCGACCTCCTCTTTGAGCATTTTGCGGTCCTTCTGCACCTCCGCCAGGCGCTTCGACGCTCCCGCGATATTCCGTTCCAGTTCGGCCACGACCCCGTAGCGCAGCTCCGCGACGCGGGCCAGGTCTCCTTCCCGCTCCTTCTTCTCGGCCTCGGCCTTCGCGCCTTCCACCTTTTCCTTCATCGTGCGGATCGACTGGATCAGTTCTTTTTCCACTTTCCAGTGAGCGCTGAGCTCGGTACGCTCCTGCTGCAGATCGGCCAGCTCGCGCTCAATTGCTCCAAGGCGGTCCTGCGCTCCCTGATCCTTCTCGCGGCGCATGGCTTCCCGCTCGATCTCGAGCTGCTTGATTTTACGTTCCACCGCGTCAAGCTCTTCGGGCATCGAGTCGATTTCGATGCGAAGCTTCGACGCGGCCTCATCCATGAGGTCAATCGCCTTGTCGGGCAGGAACCGGTCTGCGATATACCGCTCGCTCAGCTGCGCCGCCGCAACAATGGCGCCGTCCGTGATCCTGACGCCGTGATGGACTTCGTAGCGCTCCTTCAGTCCGCGGAGGATCGAGATCGTGTCCTCGACACTCGGCTCGCCGATCAGCACGGGCTGGAACCGCCGCTCGAGCGCCGGATCCTTTTCGATGTGTTTCCGGTACTCGTCGATCGTGGTCGCACCGATCGCACGGAGGTCGCCCCGGGCCAGGGCGGGCTTCAGCATGTTGGCAGCGTCCACCGCTCCCTGGGCGGCGCCGGCACCGACCAGCGTATGGAGCTCGTCGATAAACAGGATGATCTCACCGTTCGATTCCTCCACTTCCTTCAGGAGGGCCTTGAGGCGTTCCTCGAACTGGCCGCGGAAGCTGGTGCCGGCCACGAGCGAACCCATGTCGAGAGCGACGATCCGCTTCGACTTGAGACTTTCGGGAACATCCCCTTTGACGATCCGCCCGGCGATTCCTTCCGCAATGGCGGTTTTCCCCACCCCCGGCTCGCCGATCAGTACCGGGTTGTTTTTCGTCCGGCGTGACAGGACCTGCAGCACGCGCCGGATCTCTTCGTCCCGGCCGACGACAGGATCGAGCTTTCCCCTGCGCGCCAGCTCGTTCAGATCGCGGCCGTATTTTTCAAGGGCCTGGTACTGTTCCTCGGGGTTCTGATTCGTCACCCGCTGGCTTCCCCTGATCTGCTTCAGGACGTTCAGGACAGCCTCGGCAGTCACACCGTGATCATGGAGGAGCCGTGACACAGTTCCCTCCCCCTTTTCAACGAGGGCGAGGAGCATATGCTCCGTGCTCACATACTCGTCCTTGAGGTCGGCTGCAGCCTTCTGTGCCCCCTCGAGCACGCGGCCGAGAGGTTGTGAGAGCGATTGGCCGGTCAGGCCAGCCCCGCTCACCTTCGGCAGCTTTTCGAGCGCCTCATTGACCTTGATCCGGATGGTGCTCAGATTGACCCCGATTTTCTGGAGGATCGGCACAACGGTTCCCTGACCATCCTGTACCAGGGCTGCCAGGAGGTGTTCCGGTTCAAGGAGTTGATTGCCGTAGCTGGAGGCGATTTCCTGCGCGTTCTGCAGGGCCTCCTGAGATTTAATCGTGAACTTGTTCAGATTCATGTTTTTTTCCTTCTCCCGTCGATTGTTCCTCCAGCTTCTTCCCCGCCTTCTGCTCGATAATCACTTCGACGGCGTTTTGCCTGTCTTTTGCCTGAAAGTCGTGAAACGCGCTGAGCGATGCGATGCCCCCGCTTCGCTCGCCCCGGGAGGGGCGCCCGGTGACGATCATCCAGAGGAGCGCGGCCGTTGCGAGCACCATCGCTGCCCCAATTGCCCAATCAATCATGCTGACCTCCCCGGGATACAAAAGGCGAGGGGTCGCCTCGCCTTTTATCGCGGTTGATTGCGCCCGTCACTGTGTGCAGGGCCGCCGGTACCGGCGCGCCTTACTCCTTCTTATCCTTGTTCTTGTCATCGACCACTTCGAACTGCGCGTCCTCCACCTTCTTCTCGTCCGCTCCGGGTTTCGGTCCGGTCTGCGGTCCGGGGCCGGCGCCTTCGGGCGGGCGCTGGCCCGCCTGTGTCGCCTGCTGGTACATCTGCGAAGACGCCTCGTTCCAGGCCTCGTTCAGGGTCTCCATCGCAGACTTAATGCCGGCGCTGTTCCCCGTCTTGATCGCATCGCGGAGTTTCTCATTGGCCGATTCGACCTTTCCGCGGGCGTCGGCGGTAATCTTCTCGCCGTATTCCTTCATCTGCTTTTCCGTCTGGAAGGTCAGCTGATCGGCCTGGTTCCGCAGGTCAATCTCCTCGCGCTTCTTCTTGTCGTCCGCGGCATGGGCTGCGGCGTCGGCCTTCATCTTCTCGACCTCTTCCTTGTTCAGGCCACTGGAGGAGGTGATACGGATAGACTGCTCCTTGCTGGTCCCCTTATCCTTCGCGGAGACGTGCAGGATGCCGTTCGCGTCGATATCGAATGTGACTTCAATCTGCGGGATGCCCCGCGGCGCCGGCGGTATGCCGTCAAGATGAAAGCGCCCCAGCGTCCGGTTATCGTTCGCCATCTGCCGTTCGCCCTGGAGCACGTTGATTTCGACCGACGGCTGGCTGTCCGACGCGGTGGAGAAGACCTCGCTCTTGCGCGTGGGGATCGTGGTGTTGGCATCGATAAGTTTCGTCATGACGCCGCCCAGTGTTTCGATCCCGAGCGACAGGGGTGTCACATCGAGCAGGAGGACGTCGGTCACATCGCCCGACAGCACGCCTCCCTGGATCGCCGCGCCGATCGCCACGACTTCATCGGGATTGACGCCCTTGTGGGGCTCTCTTCCGAAGATCTGCTTGACGAGTTCCTGGACTTTCGGTACGCGTGTCATGCCGCCGACCAGGATGACTTCGTTGATCTGGGCAGGGGTCAGGCCCGCGTCATGCAGGGCCCGCTCCGTCGGACCGACCGTGCGCTGAATGAGGTCGTCCACCAGTTGCTCGAATTTCGCACGGGTCAGGTTCATGTTCAGGTGCTTGGGCCCGTCGGCAGTCGCCGTAATGAACGGCAGGTTGATTTCCGTCTGCGTCAGGGTTGAGAGCTCCATTTTTGCCTTTTCCGCGGCTTCCCGGATGCGCTGGAGCGCCATCGGATCCTTGCGGAGGTCGAGCCCTTCCAGTTTCTTGAATTCTTCGGCGATATAGTCCACGACCCGCTGGTCAAAGTTGTCGCCACCGAGGTGCGTATCGCCATTCGTCGACTTCACCTCGAAGACTCCCTCGCCCAGCTCCAGGATCGAGATATCGAACGTGCCGCCGCCAAGGTCATAAATCGCCACCTTCATGTCCTTGTGCTTCTTATCCAGCCCGTAGGCAAGCGCCGCTGCCGTCGGTTCGTTGATGATGCGCATGACGGTCAGGCCGGCAATTTCTCCCGCTTCCTTGGTTGCCTGGCGCTGGGCGTCGTTGAAGTAGGCCGGGACCGTGATCACGGCCTCGGTGACCTTCTGTCCGAGGTGGTCTTCGGCAGTCTGCTTCATCTTCTGGAGTATCATCGCGCTGATTTCAGGAGGCGAGTATACGCGCCCGCCCACTTCAATGCGGGCAGTATTATTGTCGCCGTGGATGACCTTATAGGGCACGAGCTTCATCTCTTCGGTGACTTCGTCGTAAAACCGCCCCATGAACCGTTTGATCGAAAAGACTGTGTTCTGAGAGTTGGTGACCGCCTGTCGTTTTGCCGCCTGCCCGACGAGTCTCT
Source organism: Bacteroidota bacterium (assembly GCA_041493205.1). Classification (GTDB taxonomy): domain Bacteria; phylum Bacteroidota; class Ignavibacteria; order UBA10030; family UBA6906; genus JBGPYM01. The sequence goes on along the minus strand of JBGPYM010000079.1, from coordinate 5,056 downwards.
CGCCAGATTTTGCAAAGGCCACGACCGAGGGGGTCGTGCGCCCGCCTTCGGCATTTGCCATGACTGCGGGGTCCTTCCCTTCCATGACAGCGACGACCGAATTGGTCGTTCCCAGATCGATTCCTATAATCTTGCCCATCTTTGAGGTCTCCTTTGAGATAACCGCCATGATATGAATATCCTGTCCTAAAGAGAGCCAAGATTCGTGCCACGGGGGGCTATTCTCGGAATCATTATATAAGTTATTTCGTGATAAGGAGATACAGGGATAAAGGATTAAAGAGAAAAGAGAAGAGAGAAGAGAGAAACAGCCATCAAGTCAGGAGAAATACGACAATATTGCAGATTGAATGACAATTCTGGCAGACTTTTTGGCCGCTTTTCCTACTTGACTTTCCTTCCCTCATTGTCTATTATCGGGTGTTCCGGACATCCCAACTGTTCCGTTCGTCTTCCCCTTCGCAGGCCCCAACCGTGGTTCCCATGTCACCCTTGCTGGACACCGCTGCCCTTAAAAAGGGGCTTCACACCAAAAAGTTCGGACAGAAGATCTTTTCGTTCAAAACGATCGACTCGACGAACAACTGTGCCCGTGCCCTGGCGGGGTGCTGGGCCGAGGAAGGTACGCTCGTGGTAGCGGAGGAGCAGACCGAGGGGCGGGGACGGCTCGGGAGGACCTGGCAGGCGTCGCCGAATGAGAACCTGACTTTTTCGCTGATACTGCGGCCCGAGCTCCCGGCGGAGGCATTAAATCTCCTCCCCCTGTACGCCGCCGTGGCCGTTGCGGAAGCGGTGGAAAAGTCGACGGGCATCGCAGTCGAGTGCAAGTGGCCGAACGATCTCCTGATTCAGAACAAGAAGGTCGCGGGAATCCTGCTGGAAGGCTCGTTGAAGGAGGACGCGGTCGAATACGTCGTGATCGGCATCGGGCTCAATGTCAATCAGATGATTTTCCCGTCGGACATTGCCGGCCGTGCAACCTCCCTGCGGCTCGCCTCGGGGCGCGAAATCGACCGGGCAGGCCTTCTGCGCGCAATACTCCGCTCTCTCGAATCCCACTATCTTACGATCATGAAGCGCGGATTTAATGTGATTTTGCCTCTCTGGCTTTCGCGCACCCGGATGATCAACAAAAACATCACCGTCTCTCAGGACGGCGCAACCCTTTCGGGGGTGGTGACCGGTTTGAGCCCGGAGGGGGCGCTCATCCTGAAGACCAACGGGACCGAAAAAACCCTCTACGCGGGGGACGTCTCCATCGTCGACATGTGATCCCCCATGCTTCTCGCGGTTGATGTCGGCAACACCCACACCGTTCTCGGCGTCTATGAAGGGGAGCGGCTCCTGCGCGACTGGCGCATGACGAGCGCGGGCAACCGTACCGTCGACGAAAACTGGCTGACCATCAAGAGCTTCTGCGCTGACGCCGGCATTGCCACCGGCGCCATTACCGCCGTCGGCATCTCCTCCGTCGTCCCTGACCTGACCGATGTCTTCGAGTCGCTCGCCCGGAAGTATTTCAAGGTCGAGCCCGTCACGATCAGCACCGCACTCGACCTGGGGATCAAGGTTTTGTACACCGATCCCACCGCGGTGGGAGCAGACCGGCTCTGCAACGCCATCGCGGGCTTTCGCAGGTACGGAGGGCCGCTCATCATCATTGATTTCGGCACGGCGACGACATATGACGTCGTCTCCGCCACAGGGGAGTATCTGGGGGGCGTGATCACGCTCGGCCTCGAATCAACCGCCGCCGAGCTGCACCGCCGGGCCGCGAAATTGCCGAAGATCGAGCTACGTTTTCCATCGTCGGTCATCGGCCGCGAAACGGAGACAAGCATGCAGGCCGGGGTCATGTTCGGGACCGTTGACGCCGTCGAAGGGACCATCCGCCGCATCGCTGCCGAGCTGGGAACAAAGCCGAAAGTGATCGCGACAGGCGGTCTTGCCGGGGTCATCGCCCGCCACACAAAAGCCATCGAAGCGTGCGAACCTTCCCTGGTGCTCGAGGGGATACGGATGGTGGTAGAGAGGGTTACATCGCTGAAGAAATAATCGATAACCGATAAATGAACGAGCCCCGCGGCGAAACCCGCGGGGCTCACGTGTTTCAGCACAAAACAAATCTCTCAGGGGGTGCCGAAGATCGACACCGAGGACTGGGCGAGCTGCACCAGCGGGGAGAAATAGAGCCCGAAGAGCAGCGTCGGAATCAGGAGCGCGAGCACGACCGATGTTTGGACCCCCCCGATCAGCAGGGGCGGACCCGGCTGGTCGTCCGGCCGGAGGAACATGTTGCGGAACACGCGCACATAATAGTACAGGGCAATGACGCTGTTCAGCGCGCCCACGACCGCGAGCCAGACCCAGCCGCCGTTCATAAGGGCGGCAAACAGGTAGAGCTTGCCGATAAACCCTGCGGTCGGCGGAAGTCCCGTCAGCGACACCAGGAAGATCGCCAGCGCGACGGCAAGGAACGGCGCACGCTGGCCGAGCCCTTTGTAATCGTCAATGTCTTCGCTCCCCGTCCTGGCCGCGATCAGCATGACCGCGTAAAACGCGCCGAGATTCATGAACAGATATACGATGAAATAGACCATGATCGCGGAGAGACCCTCGTTGCTCATCACAACGACGCCTGTCAGCATGTACCCTGCATGCGCGATGCTCGAATAGGCCAGCAGCCGCTTGAGGTTGTTCTGCCACACCGCAACCAGGTTCCCGACGGTCATGGACAGGACCGCGATCACCGCCACGATGTCCACCCACCGGAAGCCTTGCAAGGTGCTCCAGGTCCCGACGGTCAACACGACCGCGTGCGTATCGATGAACGTCACTTTGAAGAACCGGATCAGCATCGCAAAGCCTCCCGCCTTGGATGCAACGGAGAGGAACGCGGTGATGGTAATCGGTGCTCCTTCATAGACGTCGGGTGTCCAGAAGTGGAACGGCACAGCCGAGATTTTGTACCCGAACCCCGCGAGCGTCAGCACGCCGGCGATGAGGAGAGCGAACGATCCCGCGCCGCCGGCCGCAAGGACCTGCGGGAGGACGAGGTTGATCGTGTAGATGTCCAGAGATCCCGTCATCCCGTAGATGATCGAGATGCCGTAGAGCATGAGTCCCGACGAGAGCGCCCCATAGATCACATATTTCAGGGCCGCTTCGCTCGAATCGGGGGCTTCGCGTGTATAGCCGCTCAGCAGATAGGAACTGATCGAAGAGAGTTCGATCGCCAGGTACATCATGAGGAGGTTGCTTGCGCCGGCCATCAGCATCATGCCGAGCGCGCCCGCGCCAAGGAGCGCATAGTACTCGCCCAGACTCCTCCCCGCCGTGTTCAGCTCCGCCGATCCGAGCGAAAACACCACGATCAGGACGGCGGTCAGCATGATGACCATCTTGAAAAATACGGCAAATCCGTCCACGGCAATCATCGAGGTGAAGATCGACGCGTGGATCCCGGACTGCCCAGCCACGAGGATGCCGGTGACGATGAATCCCGTCAGGACGACGGCCGGAACGACCAGCGGCATGCGGCGGAAGATCAGGTCCGCCAGGATCGCCAGGAGAATGGTGGCGGTGAGCGTGATTTCCGGCGTGAACAGCGCCAGGTCTTTGAGTATTTGGTCTGCCATGGTGTTCCTTTACATGCCGCTCATCATGGTCGCAGCGGCGGTGTGCTGCAGAATCGACGAGAGATGGTTCAGCGAACTGTTCATCAGGTTGAGCACCGGCGCCGGATAGATGCCGCAGGCGATGACGATCACGCCGAGCGTCGCCAGCATGAACGTCTCGCGGCCGTTCATGTCGGTCAGTCCTTTCCATTTCTCCGGAAGCGTGCCGAGGAACACCCGCTGCAGCACCCAGAGCATGTAGCCCGCGGTCAGGACGATCGTGACAGCCCCGATGATGGTGAGCGTCCGGAACGTCTGGAACGCTCCCAGGAGCGACAGCGCTTCACTGATGAACCCGCTCAGGCCGGGGAGGCCGAGGGCGGCGAAAAATGCCACCGTCATCGCCCCCGCATACCGGGGCATCTGGTTCATGAGTCCGCCGAATTCGCCGAGTCCGCGCGTGTGGGCCCGGTCGTAAATAACGCCAACGATAAGGAAGAGCATTGCGGTGATCGTGCCGTGGTTGAACATCTGGAACACGGCGCCGGTCATCCCCTGCGTGTTCATCGACGACATCCCGAGCACGACGATTCCCATGTGACTCACGCTCGAATAGGCGATGAGCTTCTTAAAGTCGGTCTGGGCCATCGCCACCAGCGCGCCGTACACCATGCTGATGACGCCCAGCAACGCCAGCTCCCATGCAAAGTGGCGCATGGCGTCGGGAAAGATCGGAAAACTGATGCGGAGCATCCCGTACGTCCCCATTTTCAGCAAAACGCCGGCGAGGATCACGCTGATGGCCGTGGGCGCCTCGACGTGCGCATCCGGCAACCAGGTGTGGAACGGGAAGATCGGCACCTTGATGGCAAACCCGATGAAAAGTGCTCCGTAGGCCCAGTAGCGCCACGTCGTGTCCATGCCGGCCAGGAGCGAGCCGGGCACGAAGTTGCCGGGATCCATCATGGCGAGCATGTTAAACGTGTAGATCTTCTCCCATCCCTGCCCCAGCGCCTTTGCACCTTCGGCGATCGAATGCATCCCGCCGGCCGGATCCATGTACACATTCACGCTGAAGTAGAGTGCGATCATCGCAAGCAGCATGAGCACGCTGCCGAGCAGCGTGTAGAGAAAGAACTTGATGGCGGCGTATTCACGGCGCGGCCCGCCCCAGACGCCGATCAGAAAGTACATCGGGAGAAGCATGACTTCCCAGAACACGTAGAAGAGGAAGAAGTCGAGCGCGACAAACACGCCCATCATGCCGGTGTCCAGCAGGAGCAGGAGCGCGAAATAACCCTTCACCGACCTGTCGATGGTCCAGGAGGAGATGACGGCGATAAAGCTGATGAGCGCCGTCAGGAGCACCATCACGACGCTGATGCCGTCGATACCGAGGAAGTACTCGATGTGCAGACGGCCGAACCAGGCCACGCTCG
>JBGPYM010000196.1:0-6260 GCA_041493205.1 Bacteroidota bacterium | reverse complement strand
GGTCTTCCGCGAACTCCCGATGGAGTTTGCCGTCGAGGCGCAGAAGCTGCTCGGCGTCAGCCTCGAGGGGAGCGTAGGGTAAGTACACAGGCATCAATGATCATGAGGAGTCGATGAGTCTTCTGGAAGTCAAAAATCTGCCTGCCGGCATTAAGGGAAATGAGATCCTGTCAGGCATCAACCTGACCGTCAACAAGGGAGAAATCCACGCCATCATGGGGCCGAACGGCTCCGGCAAAAGCACGCTTGCAGGTGTGATCGCCGGCCGCGAGGCGTACGTCGTGTCCAAAGGAGAGGTGCGATACAAAGGAACGGATCTCCTTGCAATGCCCCCCGAAGAGCGCGCGCGCGAGGGGCTCTTCCTCGCCTTCCAGTACCCGGTCGAGATCCCGGGGGTGACGAATACCTACTTTCTGAAGGCGGCGCTGAACGCGATTCGCAAACACCGCGGACAGGAGCCGCTCGATGCCATTGAGTTCCTCGCTCTTGTGAAGAAAAAAATGAAGCTGGTCGACATGGACGAGACTCTGTTGAACCGGCCGGTCAACGAAGGATTCTCCGGAGGCGAAAAGAAGCGGAACGAGATTTTTCAGATGGCCGTGCTTGAACCGACGCTTGCCATCCTGGACGAAACGGATTCGGGACTCGACATCGATGCGCTCAGGATCGTCGCAGAGGGAGTAAACAAGCTCCGGTCGAAGGAGAACGCCGTGGTGGTGGTCACGCATTACCAGCGCCTCCTGAACTACATCGTCCCCGACGTCGTCCACGTGCTGTTCGACGGCCGGATTGTCAAGTCGGGCGGTAAGGAACTTGCCCTCATGCTCGAAGAGAAGGGCTACGACTGGGCAAAAGACCTTCAGCCGGCCGTCCCGGCGGGGGCATAAGAGAATCGCACTCATGAAAAACGAATTGACAGACGCTCAGGGGTGGTACGCCGCGAAGTTCGATGAATTCGAACGGACGCTCAACGGGGAATCGAAATCCCCCGTCCACGCGCTCCGTCGCGACGCCCTTGCGCGCTTCACCGCGCTCGGATTCCCTACGACGGCGGACGAAGAGTGGCGATATACGAACGTTGCCCCGATCGCCCGCGTTCAATTCACGCCGGCCCAAGCGGTTGATCCGGCAAAAATCCCTGCGGCAGATATTGAACGGCTCGCGATTGTTGGAGCGGCCCGGCTTGTCTTTATCAATGGATTGTACGCTTCCGCGCTCTCGTCGATTCCCTCCCTCCCGAAAGGGGTCCGTGTCGGAAATCTTGCGGCGGCGCTCCGTGAGGACCCCGTCCTTGTCGGCAAGTATCTCGCACAACAGGTGCGCTCCGGGGAGAATGCGTTTACAGCGCTCGGGACCGCTTTCCTCCGTGATGGCGCGTTTGTGTACCTGGAGGAAAATGCTCTCCTGGAAACGCCGGTCCAGTGTATTTTCCTCGGCACCGGCAGCACCGGTCCCGTTATATGCTCTGTCCGGAACCTTATTGTCGTGGGGGCCGGTGCGAAGGCATCGATCATTGAAACGTACGCGGGTGCGGGTGTCTACTGGACGAACAGCGTGACGGAAATCTCCCTCGGTCGCGGGACGGTCGTCGAGCATGACAAGGTGCAGACGGAGTCGGGTGGCGCCTTCCACACAGGGACGACGCATATCCGGCTGGAGGAAGGGAGCGTCTTCACGTCAAACGCAGTATCGATGGGCGGAGCGCTCGTCCGCAACAACGTCACCGCGGTCTTTGGCGGCGAACACGCAGAATGCACGCTCAACGGGCTCTCGCTTGCGACGGGGACCCAGCTCGTAGACAATCATACGGTGATCGATCACGCAGTGCCGCACTGCGCCAGCCATGAGCTGTACAAAGCAATCCTCGACGGCTCGTCGCGCGGCGTGTTTAACGGCAAAATCTTCGTCCGCGTGGACGCCCAGAAGACCGATGCGAAACAGACGAACAAAACGCTCCTCCTCTCGGAGGATGCGACGATCGACACCAAGCCGCAGCTCGAGATATTCGCCGACGATGTGAAGTGCACACACGGTGCGACCGTGGGGCAGCTCGACGAGGAACAGGTATTTTATCTGAGGGCGCGCGGGATCGGCGAAGCCGACGCACGCGATCTCCTGACGTTTGCCTTTGCCAGCGACGTCATTAACCGGCTTCATGTCGAGCCGCTTCGTGCGCGCCTCGACGCGATGCTTCGGACCCGTCTCCAGCAGGGGCGGTTGGCCGGGGAGGAATGATGGAAACAACGACACAGACCGCCGCGCAGGACGTGGACATGATGGCACGGTTCATCGCCGTACGCGGCTGCAGACATCATTTCCCGCTCCTCCGGCAGCGCGTGAACGGCAAGGCGCTGGTGTATTTCGACAACGCCGCAACCAGCCAGAAGCCGCAGGTGGTGATCGACGCCATCATGCGGTATTATGAAGAAGAGAATTCCAATATCCACCGCGGCGTGCACTTTCTGAGCGAGCAGGCGACGCAGGCGTATGAGGGCGCGCGCGTCAAGGTGCAGCGGTTTCTGAATGCCGCACAGCAGCGCGAGATCGTCTTCGTCCGGGGAACCACGGAGGGGATTAATCTTGTTGCCCATTCATACGGCCGGCGGCACGTGGGCCCGGGCGATGAGGTCCTCATCTCCGCCATGGAGCACCATTCCAATATCGTTCCTTGGCAGATGCTGTGCGAGGAGAAGGGCGCGTCGCTTCGGGTTATCCCGATCAACGACGCCGGTGAAATCATCCTTGAAGAATATGAACGCCTCCTGACGCCGCGGACCAGGATCGTCGGGCTCGTCCACGTGTCGAACGCTCTCGGGACGATCAACCCGGTGAAGTCGATGATTGCCATGGCGCACCAGAAGGGGATCCCCGTGCTTGTCGACGGCGCCCAGGCGGTCCCGCACATGAAAGTGGACGTACAGGACCTGGGGTGCGAGTTTTACGCTTTTTCGGCCCACAAGACATTTGGCCCCACGGGGGTCGGTGTTCTGTACGGAAAGGAAGCGCTCCTCGAGGCGATGCCCCCCTATCAGGGCGGGGGAGATATGATCAAGTCGGTAACGTTCGCCAAGACAATCTATAACAATCTGCCGCATAAGTTCGAGGCAGGAACGCCAAACATCGAAGGGACCATCGGGCTCGGCGCAGCCATCGATTACTTGAACCAGATGGATATGGCAGGTGTTGAAGCCTTCGAACACGATCTTCTGGAGTATGCGACGAAGGCGATCAGCGCTGTGCCGGGCGTGCGGATTATTGGCACGGCGAAGGAAAAGGCGGCCGTTCTCTCGTTTGTCATTGAAGGGATTCATCCCCATGATATTGGAACGATCCTGGACAATGAAGGGATAGCCGTGAGGACCGGCCATCACTGCGCCCAGCCGGTGATGCAGAGGTTCGGTGTCAATGCCACGGTGCGCGCGTCGTTCGCGTTCTACAACACGAAGGAAGAAGTCGATACGTTTATCGCCGCCCTGCAAACGGTCCGTGAGGTGCTTGGCTGATGTCCGCCCTGCGCGATCTCTACCAGGAGGTCATTCTTGACCACAATAAGAGCCCGAGGAATTTTCGGGCAATGGACGACGCGACAAAGTACGTTGACGGGTACAACCCGCTCTGCGGCGACCATTACACGATCTATCTGAAAATGAGCGGCGAGATCATCGAGGACGTCAGTTTCACCGGCAGCGGGTGTGCGATTTCGAAAGCGTCAGCCTCGGTGATGAGCTCGATGGTCAAAGGGAAGACCAAAGAGGAGGCGGAGGAGCTGTTCGGATCGTTTCACTCCCTGGTCACCGGCGGCGAACAGGGCGAAGAAGCCATTGGACGGCTTGGCAAGCTGGCGGCATTTTCAGGCGTCTGTGAATTCCCCGCGCGGGTCAAATGCGCGAGCCTTGCCTGGCATACGCTGCATGCCGCCCTCGGGAGCGACGCAGAGAAAGTATCTACGGAGTGACGGGCATGGAAGAAACGAAACACGAAGAACCTCAGCAGCCGGCGGAGCCCGCGCAGATCAGCACGATCGAGCAGAAGCTGATCGAGGGCCAGATCATCGAAATGATCCGGTCCTGTTATGACCCGGAGATTCCCGTCAACATCTATGAGCTCGGACTCATCTACGACGTGCGGGTGGCGCTCGACGGCGGTGTACTGATCACGATGACTCTGACGACGCCTCATTGCCCGGCCGCGCAATCGCTGCCGAAGGAAGTCGAGACAAAGGCAAGAACCATCCCGGGCGTCACGGCGGTCCGGGTGAACATCGTCTGGGAGCCGGCGTGGAACCCGTCCATGATGACGGAAGCCGCCAGGCTCGAACTCGGCATGCAGTAAAGCGAATCTATTCTTAATTCTCATTCGGTAATTGCGGAGGCCCCATGGCCGATACTCTGACGCACGACAAACCCGTTCTCAACGAGGAGATCTCCCTGACCGCGAAAGCCGCGGCACAGGTGGAAAAACTCAAAAAGGAGAACAGCATCCCCGCCGAACATGGCCTGCGTCTCGGCGTGAAGGGGGGAGGATGCTCCGGACTCTCGTACGTGCTCGGGTTCGATGAGCACCCGAAGGAAACCGACAAGGTGTTCACCATGCTCGGCGTGACGGTGTTTATCGATCCGAAAAGTCTCTTCTATCTCAGCGGGACTGTCCTCGATTTCAGCGACGGACTGAACGGCAAGGGTTTTGTCTTCAACAATCCGCAGGCTTCAAAGACATGCGGATGCGGCAGCTCCTTCGGAGTCTGACCTCCCGGGCATCGTTCAACCACCAGCAAGGAACAACACCTGTGAAACGACGCGCCTTTGTGAAAACGGTTGCAGCAGGCGGGGCGCTCAGCCTCGTCGGGGGCATTGCACCTGTGGAAAAAGTCTTGTCCAGCACACTACCAACTCAGGAGAATAGTCACATGCCGTACGAATGGAAGTTCAATCCGCGCCCGTACTCCGATGAAGAGGCAAAAAAGCTCCTTGCCCCGGTCATCGATGCAGAGACGACGGACTGGCACTACAACACTCATCACAAGGGGTATATCACCGCCCTCAACAACATTGAAAAAGGGCTCGAAACTGCCGACCGCTCCGCTGCCAACGGCAACTACAGCCCAATCGGCGAAATGAAGCGGCGCCTGACCTGGAACCATGCCGGCACCGTCCTCCATGACGTCTACTGGGAAGTGATGGGAGGGGACGGAGATCCGGCAAAGGGTCCGGATGTAAAAGCGGCCATCGAGAAGGAATTCGGGACGATGGACGCATGGAAGGCGGATTTCAAAGCCGCCGCAGTGTCGGCGAAACTGAGCGGCTGGGGAGTCCTTGTCTACGACCAGCTCTATTCGAAACGATTGCTCAACATACTTGTGGACGAACACCACTACGGCGCCATCTGGGGCGGCATTCCCCTCATCCCGGTGGACGTTTTCGAGCATGCGTACTACCACAAAGACGGCCCGAAGCGCGCCGCCTACGTGGACAATTTCATTGCCCATCTCCACTGGGGCCGGATCAACGACCGTTACAAGAAGTACTCACGGTAAGAGCCATACCGCATTCTCGTGAAGCGCACCTGGCGGGACATCGGAGATATTGCACGCGATCTGGCGAGGCAGTATCCGGAAACTGATCCGCTCGCACTGGAACTGCCGCAGCTTCGCGCGATGATCACAGGGCTCCCCGGTTTCGGCGATGTACCCGAAGCGGGAACCGATGAGATCCTCGAGGCAATCCAGTCCGCGTGGTATGACCAGGCGGACAGCTGATTTCACCTTTCTCACACCTGCGCCCCCGCGCCGCGTGCCGGCCGGGGGCGATTCTTTTGTACGCGCACCCTATTGAAAACAACCGCTGCTCGGTTGACGAATTATCTGCTGTTCTGACCCTTAAGGGCTCATTCCCTCCGACACTTCTCCGTTCTTGCTCAAAATCGAATACATACCTGTGTAGGGCCGACTCGGGGATCCCAGAAATAATCGGGAGCCTCTTTACCATGCTCATTGCAGGGTATGTTCAATTTGGCGGAGGGACATATGATCACGAACCCTTACCCCTTGAACGATTATGGAAATCCATATTCAGAAATCAAGTGTGTCAAGGAATTGGTCTCCAAAGAACTTTGTCATATCAAGTCGATCGCTGACTTGGCCCGCAGACTGAAAGTCCCGCCCACAACGTTGCGAAGACATTTTACTTGCCAGGAGGGGATCACTCTTTCCAAATATATTCTTAGGGCCAGAATGGACAGCGTGATACAACTTCTCTTGAATT
>JBGPYM010000319.1:0-3236 GCA_041493205.1 Bacteroidota bacterium | reverse complement strand
TCCCGGATCGGGCGCCAGAACATTTCGTTGAACTGCAGGAACGCCATGACGGTGCCGATCGTGACGCCGCCGCCGAGCGTTTCCACGCCCGCATACCAGATGATCAGACCGACGGCGATCGCACCGATCAGGTCGACGCCCGGGTAAAACACCGCGTAATAAAAGATCGAGCGGATGTTGGCGTCACGATGAAGGGCGTTGATCCCGCTGAATTTATCAAAGGAGCGCCGTTCACGTCCGAACACCTGGTCCACCATCATCCCTGTGATATGTTCCTGCATGAACGCATTGATGCGGGCGATCTGGAGGCGCACATCCCGGTACGCCTCACGCGCTTTTTTCCGAAAGAGGAACGTGCCGTAGAACAGCAGCGGCAGCACGCTGAGGGAGATCACCGCGAGCTGCCAGTTCATCGAGAACATGAAGTAGAGGATCCCGATGATCGTGAACACGTCGCTGAAGACCATCACGATGCCCGAGGAAAACATCTCGTTCAGGACTTCCACATCGTTCGTCACGCGCGTAATCAGCCGGCCGATCGGATTCCGGTCGTAAAAGGAGAGGCCGAGGCGCTGCAGGTGGGCGAACACCTCCATCCGGAGGTCGAAGATGGTCCGCTGTCCTATCCACTGCGTGAGGTAGGCGTTGAAATACTGGAGGATGCCGCGCACGCACATCACGCCCAGGAATGCGAGGGTGGTCATCAGGAGGCCGTGCCCGTCGCTGTGCGCGATATCCACGTCGACGGCGATCTTGGTGAAATACGGGCGCACTGCCTCCATCCCCGACACCGCGATGCTCAGCAGAATGCCGAGGCCCACGTATGCCGCGTAGGGACGGAGATAGCGCAGCATCCGCCGCATCAACCGTGCGTCGTATGCCTTGCCGAGTATTTCTTCTTCATGCATAGAGTGATTCCGGTGCTGCTGTCCGTTCGCGCCCCTGTGGGGAGATCAGAGCTGTTCCAGCTCCTCTTCCAGGAGCTGTTTCTGGTGGAGTTCCGCGTAAATCCCCCCCTGCGCGACCAGCTCGTCGTGCGTGCCGGTCTCCACGATGCTTCCCTCCTTGAGGACCACGATCTGATCGGCGTTTTTGACCGTCGAGATGCGGTGGCTGATGATGATGCACGTCCGTTCCTTCATCACCGCCCTCAGGCGCTTGAGGATTTCCTCCTCCGTGTAGGTATCGACGGCGGAGAGCGCATCGTCCAGAATGAGGATGGACGGAGCGCGCAGGACCGCGCGTGCGATGCTTGTCCGCTGTTTCTGGCCTCCCGAGAGCGTAATGCCCCGTTCCCCCAGCATGGTCGCGTAGCCCTGCGGGAACTCCCCGATGTCGCGGCTGATCTGCGCAATCTCCGCCGCGTTCTCGATCTGCTTCTCCGTACTCTGGTCGACGCCATACGCGATGTTCTCGGCGAGCGTGTCGGAGAAAAGAAACGTCTCCTGGGGAACGTAGCCGATGGCGCCGCGGAGGACTGCCAGCGGGATGGTGCGGACATCGACGCCATCCACGAGCAGGGTCCCCGCCGTGACGTCATACATGCGCGGGACCAGGTTCACCATGGTGGTTTTCCCCGAGCCGGTGTATCCCACGATGGCGACCGTTTTTCCGGCAGGAATTTTCAGATCGATGCCGTGCAGGGCATCAGACACGGCGCTCTTGTGCCGGAACGTGACATTGCGGAATTCCACACTTCCCCTGATGGACGTAATCGAAACGTCGGTTGTTCCCGTGTCGCGGATCTCCGGCTCCGTGTCGACAATTTTCATCAGCCGCGCCATGGACGCCGCGCCCTGCTGGAGAATATTAATCACCCAGCCGAAGGCGATCATGGGCCAGATAAGCATGCCGAGGTACACGAAGAACGCCGTCAGCGTGCCGATGCTGAGGCGCCCGTCGATGACCCGCATGCCGCCGTAGTAGAGCGAGATGACCAGGGAGAATCCGACGAGCAGGAACATCAGGGGCCACATGATCGACTGGACCCTCGCCAGGACCAGGTTCTTCCTGAGGTAGTCCCAGCTCAGCTTGTGGAAGAGTCCGATTTCGTACTCCTCGCGCACATAGGTTTTGATGACCCGGATGCCCGAGAGGTTTTCCTGCGCGCGCGTCGTCAGCCGGGAGTACTGTTCCTGCCGTTCCTCAAATTTCCGGTGGACCAGTTTGCCGAGGTAATAGACGGCAACCGATACAAAGGGGAGCGGAATGAGCGCCAGCAGGGTCAGCTGATAGTCCTTGACCAGCATGACGCACAGGACCATTAAAAACGTCATCAGCGTGTCGGTCGGGTACATGATCCCGGGGCCCAGCGCGTTGCGCACGGCGCTGATGTCGTTCGTCGCGAGCGCCATGAGATCCCCCGTGGGGGTATTCTGGAAGAACGAGAGCGGGAGCTTCTGGCAGTGGTGGAGGAAATCGTTCCGAAGATCGAACTCGACGTGGCGCGAGACAACGATGATCGTCTGGCGGGTCAGGAAGGTAAAAAATCCCGCGACGAGCGAGAACCCGACAACAAAACCGGAGTACCGCAGCAGATCAGACGAATCAAGGGTGCCGCTCTGCAATCCGGCCTTCAGCGCGTCAATCGCACGTCCGACAAAAAGCGGGAGGGCAACGGTGAACAGGTTGCTCATGACCACGGTCATGAGACCCCAGAGCAGGGTCTTCCTGTACCGTGCAAGATACGGAAGCAAGCGAAGGAGCGGTTTCAACACTTACCCGATTATTTCAAACCCTGTGTACCGGTGGAGCACTGACGGGACGACGACTTTCCCTTCCGGCGTTTGATACTGTTCCAGCAGCGCGGCCATCACCCGCGGCAGTGCGAGCGCGGACCCGTTCAGCGTATGGACGATTTCAGGTTTGCCCCCCGGGGGGCGAAACCGTATGTTCATCCGCCGTGCCTGGAACGATTCAAAATTGCTGATCGACGACACTTCGAGCCATTTCTTCTGGCCGATAGACCAGACTTCCAGGTCGTACTTTTTGGTCTGCGTAAAACCGAGGTCCCCCGCACACATCAGTAGTACGTGATAACGAAGGCCAAGTTTCCGGAGCAGCGCCTCGGCGTCTTCGCGCATTGATTCGAGCTCTTCGTACGACGTTGCGGGATGGACCAGCTTCACGAGCTCGACCTTATTGAACTGATGGACGCGATTCAGACCGCGGACATCTTTCCCGTACGATCCGGCTTCGCGGCGGAAGCAGGGGGTCGAGGCACAATACCGGACCGG
>JBGPYM010000321.1:0-3205 GCA_041493205.1 Bacteroidota bacterium | reverse complement strand
GCCCTCCCCCGGAAATGTAAAGACCCGCCTCGATCAGATCGTCGACGTCCGTCCTGAAAATCGCTCCATTGAGCACCCCCCAGGTCCCCAGTGGTTGCGAGATGCCGATTTCATACGATTTGCTACGTTCGGGCTTCAAATCAACGTTCGGCACAGCGAGAAGACCGGTGGAGCCGGCCTCGATGAAGGCTTCGGGGAGCGACGGAACCCTGAATCCCTCCCCGTAAGAGGCGCGCAGTGACGTCCCGCCGTCAAAGCGATAGACGGCGCCGGCCTTCGGATTGAGCTGTCCCCCTTTGCTGCTGAGCCCGATGGACTGAAGGTCAAACCGCGCGCCCAGCGTCACCGAAAGGTCTCCCCAGAGCTTCGCCTCATCCTGTGCGAAGACCGCAAGCCCGCCGATGGTCCGGGCGCCAAACATGTCTCCTCCGATCACATCGATATTGCCGTCCACTCCGATCGTCGCAGTGTGGACCTCGTCGGGGATGATCGTCGAGAGAACCTCCAGCCGAACGCCATCTGAAAGTGATTCGGTCCTACCCGGGTCGGCGCTTTGCTGAAAACCCCACCTGTTGTGCGACCAGAGAGACTTGACGGTGAAGAGAACACGGTCGGAGAGGGTGGCATTGTACGAGCCGCTCAGGAAGTACCGCAGGGACTTCACGTTATCCGTTTCGTGCTTCAAGGGCGTGATGAGGGCGGAGTCTGCATTGCGCCAGTAGAGAAACTGTCCCATGGAGTTAACCACGAGCCCGAAGGCAAGGCCGAGAGAGTTCGTGGGGGAGAGTGCATCCCGTAATTTCAGGAAGACATTATACCGCCGGCGATAGTCATTCTGCCGGTACCCGTCATCCAGCTGGCGGGACGCGAAGATGGAGACTCCCAGGTCACCCATTTTGTGCGAATGACTGAATGATTGACCGTTGAAGAATCGGGGATGGTCCGACCATTCCCATTGCGGGTAATCGGGCTTGTTGTATAGGCCTCCGTACGTCCGCACGATTGTTTCAGCGATCTCGGGAGGGGGTTTCGTAATGATGTTGATGACGCCGCCCAGAGCGTTTGACCCGTACAGGGCGGAACTGGCGCCTTTCACGACCTCGATCCTGTCCACCGCTCCCATGGGGATCAATTCATATGTCAGCTCTCCGGTATCACCGGTAATAAACGGGGTGCCGTCCAGAAGCATGAGTACCCTGCTGCCGGCGCCGAGGCTGTAGCCGCTCGAGCCGCGAATATTCACCTGTGTTCCGGTGAGGCTCGCGCCCGGAATGTACCTCAGTGCATCCTCGGGGGAGATCGAATTGCGCTGCTGGATCAGCGCCCCATCGAGGACGGAGATGCTGACGGGGACATCCTGGAGGGATTGCTCCCGCTTGCTTGCAGTGACGACGATCTGCTCCGTCTCGACTGGCGCCGGGATCATCCAGACGTTAAGGTTGGTTTCGCGGTCTTCCCCGACGATTTCAACAGACCGAGAGACGCGCTGGAATCCGATGATGGAGAAGACGAGAGTCTTCATCCCGGATGGGATGTTCACTATGCGGTATTCGCCCGAGGAGTTTGTCGTTGTTCCGCGGACTGTCCCCTGTAACAGGACATTCACGCCTGCAAGGCCGGCTGTGTCGCCCACGGCCGTAACGCGTCCCGCGACGGATCCACCTGCAGCATTGGCGGGAGGGGAGAGGAGAAATAGGAAAAGAAGGGGAAATATCCGGTATCTCATCGCCACGGTTTCGGAGGGAGGTGGTGGAAGTCGACGTTAATGTCGATCCCCGGTGAGACGCGGTGGAGGAGCACCCGGAGAGGTGCGGGGTCGAATGAATCGGGTGTTGTGGAGTATACGCCTGCGGGCTTCCAGTCATTCAGTATGTTCGGGCCGTACTGCTGTGCAACGATGATGTAGGCGTAGTTCTTGACCTGGAGGTTTGTCCCTGTTGTCGTCGTAAATACGTATTCAAGGCTATCGGCGAACAATGGGAACTTCGCGCCGATCGGCGGGTATGCCGCACCTCCCCCGGCCAGCAGAGTAATGAGGATTTGAGCGCTGTCCGTCGGAAATGATTCGAAGGCAACCAGTCGCAGATCGCTGATACTGTCGGGCGGGGGCCAGTTTTTGAACCGGATGATTCCCCTGAAGCCGCTGTGCCCATTCAAAGGCCCGAGCTCCTCGTTGCATGCCAGACAGCACATGAGGGCCAGCGTCAGGGCAACGGAGGCGAGGCGCTTGTGGCGGGTCATAGTGCTCTGTTCGAAAGAACAATCTTGGGGTCGTTCATTCTGCGTGAGGGGGGCCGACCCAGGCGTCAAATCGTTGTCGGCACGCCCCTCGGAAATCTACGCGTATACCGGAGGAAACTCAAGCCTCACCGCATCGGATCCACTCAATTGACTTCGGTGGACTTTTTTCGTATTTTCATATCCGGCCGCGCTGAAAAACTTCGCGGCGACTCTGCACCCATGGCTCAATTGGTAGAGCAACTGACTCTTAATCAGTGGGTTCCAGGTTCGAGTCCTGGTGGGTGCACTCTAGAGAACCCCTTCCGTGTGAAGGGGTTCGGTGTTTTTGGGTGCTGAGTTTCCCTCTACGCACTCAGCTAACCCGAGTCCGTTTTCCGCTTTGCTTGTCATCAATTCTGTCGACACATTTGTCATCCCACTTCAACCTCACTGGAAACCAGTGACAGGTCGACCGAACTCGGTGGAGATGGGTCGCTCCCGATCTCTCCCTGCGGCATCCATGCGGGATGGTGGCGGAAACTTCTCAGACAGACGTGAATCTCTGAACGATTCGGTGCATACGACACGCTCTGCAATATTGCTGATCCTGGGACTCTCGTCGGTCTGTAGTGCCAAGGCCAACGACACACTCACCGTCAAGTATTCAGAGTCGAAATACGACTCTACCTTCTACAGGCGCGTAGTCCATTATGATCCGAATACACTGACGTATCACGTAACAGACACCTACCTCTCAGGCCAACTTGCCTTGACAGGAGAATACTTGTCGATTGACCCAGCTGTAAAGGAAGAGTTCTGGAATTATCATCACACGCATATTAAGCACGGATATTTCAGAAAATGGCACGACAACGGTCAACTGGAGTGGGAAGGGCGATTCGACAATGGATTGATACAGGGGAAGGCAACGTCATGGTACAGAAACGGGCAGATCCATTTCACAGGAGAGTATAGGCATGGAATG
>JBGPYM010000081.1:0-12037 GCA_041493205.1 Bacteroidota bacterium | reverse complement strand
TGACCTGCGCAACCGGCGCCCGGGTACGGGGGCGGCACTTGCCCTTACAGCGGTCAGGGTCGCGGCCCCGGCGCAGAAAGGCGACAGGCCTCTCTCAAACGACATTGATGCGCTGGCGACTCTGATCGCGTCGGGGAAATTCAGCGGCATCCTCCGGCCGGGATCGCACACCTGAGCTGAGAAACCGTTCTTTTCATCTTCCGGGGACGACATGAAACTCCCTCATCGCATCCTTCCATCGATAGTGCGGTCGGTCCCCGCCCTCCTCATTCTGCTCCTCCCCGCTGGCCCTCTTCACGCCCAGGATTCACTCTACGTGCTTCGACACTTCGCAAAGCGCGAAGTCCTCATCCCGATGCGCGACGGGGTGAAGCTCTTCACGTCGGTCTACTCGCCCAGGGACACCACGCAATCGTACCCCGTGATGCTCAACCGGACTCCGTACAGCGTTGCGCCGTACGGGTCCGACACGATGAAATCAACGCTCGGTCCTTCGTCGGCCTTCCAGCGCGACGGGTTCATCTTCGTCTACCAGGACGTGCGAGGACGGATGATGTCGGAAGGGGAATTCGAAGACATGAGGCCGTATGTTCCCCGAAAGCAGGGTAGGCAACACATCGACGAGAGCAGCGATACCTACGACACGATCGACTGGCTCGTCAACCATGTCGCTCACAACAACGGGAAGGTCGGGATCTGGGGGATCTCGTATCCCGGATTTTACGCTGCAATGAGCCTGATCGACGCGCACCCTGCACTCAAGGCGGTTTCACCGCAGGCCCCCATCGCCGATTGGTTTATCGGCGACGACTTCCATCATAACGGGGCGTTGTACCTGCTGGATGCGTTCCACTTCTTCTCAGGGTTTGGCCAGCCAAGGCCGGCTCCCACAACGGCCTCCGCGAAGGGGGTCGACTTGAAGACTCCCGATGCCTATCGGTTCTTCCTCACGCTTGGTGCGTTGCCGAACGCGAACGAACGATTCTTCCATGGCAAGATTGCGTTCTGGAACGATCTCATGGCGCACGAGTCGTACGATGCCTTCTGGAAGGCGAGGAACATCCTCCCGCATCTCAGAAACGTCACGCCCGCGGTGCTTATTGTCGGGGGACTCTTCGATGCGGAAGATCTCTACGGACCCCTGTCGATCTACCGGACCATCGAGAAGGAAAGTCCCGGCACGAATTCCAGGATCGTCCTGGGCCCCTGGCAACACGGAGGGTGGGCTCGGGATGACGGCGACTCCCTCGGTGATGTGCGGTTCGGGGCGAAGCATTCGGTCCGGTTCAGGGAGAATGTTGAGCTTCCGTTTTTCAGGCAATTCCTGAAGGGGGGACCCGACCCCCGGCTCCCTGAAGCCCTCGTCTTTGAAACCGGGTCGAATGAATGGCATTCCCACGACCGGTGGCCTCCCGCCGTTGCAGAAACGACATTTTATTTTGGAGAAAAATCATCGCTCACGCCCGAACCTCCGGGCGCGAAAAATGGTTTAGATGAGTACCTCAGCGATCCCGACCGGCCGGTTCCTTACACGCAGCATATCCGGCCATCCCGTGGTGTCGAGTACATTGCGGAAGATCAGCGGTTCGCGTGGAGCCGCCCCGACGTCCTGTCGTATGAAACAGGTCCGGTACGCGGGCCGGTCCATGCCGCGGGGCCGGTGACGGCGGACCTGTTCGTCGCACTCTCGGGAACCGATGCGGATTTCATAGTCAAACTGATCGACGTGTTTCCCGATTCACTACCGGATCGCTCTGTGGACCCCCGGGCGGTTCACCCCGGCGGTTACCAGATGCTCGTCCGTGCGGAGGTGATCCGCGGCAAATTTCGAAACAGCTATGAAAAATCCGAACCATTCACCCCGGGAGTTGTCACGCCGGTACGATTCGCATTGCGCGACGTCCACCATGCGTTCCTTCCCGGACACCGGATCATGATTCAGGTCCAGAGCAGCTGGTTCCCGCTTGTGGACAGAAATCCGCAGAAGTTTATGAACATTTATGACGCCGTGGACTCGGATTTTCAAAAGGAAACCATCAGGGTGTACAGGCAGGCCGGGGCGGCATCGCGCGTCATTCTGCACAAAGAACTTTCAAACCGCTGAGGCGCAAAGGCGCAGAGGGAAAGAATGAATTCGATTTTGTTGTGGGTTATGGCGATGGTTATGGCGACCATAAAACTCTATTCAGTAGAGAAGAGGGACTACGTCATGCTGGAAAAGATCGTCAAGACCGATGAGGAGTGGAAGAAGATCCTGACGCCGGAACAGTATAAAGTGACCCGGCACAAAGGGACCGAGCTCGCGTGCTCGGGTCCCTACTGGAAGAATCACGAGAAGGGGATCTACAAGTGCGTCTGCTGCGGCACGGAGCTCTTTACGTCGGAGACGAAATTCGAATCAGGAACGGGTTGGCCAAGTTTCTTTTCCCCCGTCGCTCCGGAGAATATCCGGCTGGAAACCGACAGGGGTTTCGGGATGGAGAGGACGGAAGTCCTCTGCGCGCGGTGCGATGCCCACCTCGGCCATGTATTCGATGACGGACCGGCGCCGACCGGCCTCCGGTACTGCATGAACTCCGTCGCGCTGAATTTCGTGAAGGCGCAATGAACGTCGACCAGCCCAAACGCGAGGACCTGAGCGATCTGGGGTTCGGGTCCCGGGTCGCACAGGATTCGCGCCTCCGGTTTCTCAATCGTGACGGAAGCTTCAATGTGCGGCGGAAAAGGCTGCCATTCCGCCGCCGGTTTGCGCCATACCACTATCTCGTGACGATATCGTGGCCGCGATTTTATACCCTCGTGATCGCTTCCTATCTTCTGTTTAACGTACTTTTTGCGGAGGGATACTACCTTGCGGGCCGCGGAAGTCTCTCCGGAGAGGAGTCGGCGTCGGATGAACGGAGGTTCCTGGACGACTTCTTCTTCAGCGTTCAAACCTCGACCACCATCGGGTACGGAAGGATAGCTCCGGTCGGGATTGCCTCCAATATCCTGGCAAGCGCGGAAGCCCTGGCCGGACTGCTTGGTTTTGCGCTTGCGACCAGCCTCATGTTCGTACGTTTCTCGCAGCCCAATGCCCGGATTGTGTACAGCGACAATGCTATCGTCGCCCCCTACAGGGGCATCCGCGGCCTCATGTTCAGGATCGCGAACGAACGGAACAACCAGATGATCAAAGTGGGGGTGCAGGTCCTGCTCAGTCGCATGGAACCCTCAGCCTCCGGCCCCGTTCGGCGGTTTCACCCCCTTGCCCTTGAGCGTGATGAGGTCATGTTCTTTCCACTGACCTGGACCGTGGTGCACCCGATCGACGAACGAAGCCCCATGCGGGGGCTCTCCGAAGAGGAATTCCGGGCTTCCGATCCCGAGCTGCTCGTCCTCCTGAACGGTATCGACGACACATTCGCGCAAATCGTCTATTCCCGTTCCTCGTACAAAGGACACGAGATCGTCTGGGGGGCGAAGTTCAGCGACGTATTCGAGCAGGACTCTGACGGCGAGCTGAGTGTCAACCTGCACCGGATCCACCTGTTCGACCGCATCACTCTCGCCTGACCGGGCAGTTCCTTGATTGTTGTGCGGTTGTGCCGTATCTTTTCGGCAGTTTCTCCAACTCACCGCCCGGAATCCGATTGTCGCGAGTGAAAATCCTCGTTACCTCGACGTTTGTCACTCCGTTTATCTCCCAAGACCTCGATTTGCTGCGAAAGCATTTTGAAGTCACTCACCTCCTCGCACACGGTATCTCCGCCCCTCTGGCGATTGCGGCGGAGGTCCGGAGCGTTGACCTTGTGTTTACCTGGTTTGCCTCCACCTATGCAGCCGCGGCTGTGTTTTCTGCCCGACGGTCGGGAGTCCCTTCTGTGATTGCTCTCGGCGGCGCCGATGTCGCCGCCATCCCCGCGATGGGGTACGGAATCTGGATTTCCCCCTGGAGGGGAAGGCTCGTCGGGTATGCTCTCAGAAATGCAGACCGCGTCCTTGCTGTGGATCCGTCGCTCAAGGAACAGGCCATGCGCCGGGCCGGATACTCTGGCGGGAACATCGAGACACTGCCGACCGGTTATGATCCGGGCGTCTGGTCCCCCGCAGGGACAAAAGAACAGCTTGTGTTGACGGTGGCCGTCTGCGACTCCGAAGCTCGCCTGAAGATCAAAGGGATCGATCTGCTGTTTGACGCTGCGAGCAGATTGCCCGCGGTGCCTTTCGTCGTCATCGGGATTCACGAGCGGCTCATTGCCGGGCTCCGCAGCAGAGCTCCCGCAAATGTGGACATACGGGCGAGAATCGGCAGGGATGAATTGCTCGGACTCTACCGCAGGGCCAAGGTATACTGCCAGCCCTCCGTCATCGAAGGACTGCCGGGGGCCGTGTGCGAGGCCATGCTCTGCGGATGCTTTCCGGTGGGGACCGATGTGGGCGGGATGAAGAGCGCCATCAACGGGGCAGGGTTGCTCGTCCCGTATGGGGACGCCGCACTGCTCAGCGATGCACTCAGGCGAGGCCTCGTATCGCCCCCGGAGGCCGCAACGGCCGCCCGTGCCGCAATCGCAGACAGGTTTACCATCAAGCGCCGGGAAGAGGGCCTCGTCAAAATCATCGGAGAACTCACCGCATGAAAGTCCCGCTCAGGAACATTCTGGCGATCCTGACGTGCGATGCGGGGAGCAGAGTCATCGGATTTCTCGTCACGGTCTACCTTGCCCGGATTCTCCTCCCGGCGTCATTCGGGCTCATGAGTATCGGTCTGGCGGTCCTCGGGTATCTTTCCCTTCTGAACAGTCCGGGGATCCAGATTCTGGAGGCACGCAATGCCGCCGCAACCGAAGGAGGGTTGCGTACCCGCGTGGGAGCCATTCTCTCGTTCAGGGTCCTCCTCACTCCCTTCCTCATTGCGCTGGCCTGGGGGGTCCTTGCAGCGGGAGGCGTTGATTCCGTGACAAAGGACATCATACTTCTGTATGGGCTCTCGTTGCTCCCGATGGCCCTCTCCCTCGACTGGCTGTTTCAGGGGAAAGAAGATTTCCGGGTGCTCACTGTTTCACGGCTATTGAACGCGCTGGTGTTCGCGGGGTGCGCGTTCGTGCTGGTACGCGCCGACGAAGATGTCCGGCTGACTGCAGTGGCATTTTTGGCCGGCAACGTGGCCGCAGTCGCGTACCTCTGGGCACGCTACACCCGCCGGTTCGGCGCTCCCCCCCTGGGGTGGGACCTCACTGCGTGGAAGGGCATTCTCCGTGACAATGCCCCGGTCGGCGCGGCGGTACTCCTCACGCAAAGCGTGACAAACCTTCCGCCGATCGCCATAGGCATCTTCCTCACCAATGCCGATGCAGGGGCATACAGCGCGGCGATGAAGCTCGCATTCGTGGTGCTGATAATCGACCGGACTCTGAATGCGTTCTTCCTCCCGATGGCGACACGCTATGCCGTGTCGCGTACGGAGGAGTATCCGGAGCTTCTGGGGGTGTCAGTGAAAGCGGTGGTCGTCTCGCTCATCCCGTTGTTGATTTCCGCATGCATCGCGGCCGGACCCGCTGTCCGGCTTATCTTCGGGCCGGGATATGACGCTGCGGTGCCGCTCTTTCGGCTCCTCACGGGGTACATCTTTGTTACGATGCTCAACTCTCTCTTTGTGTGCACATTGATGGCGTTTGCGCGCACGAAGGAGTACGCGATGGTTGTCGGCGCGGGGGCAATTGTGATTTTTACGGCGGTCCTCCTGCTCACAGCGCTTGCAGGGACCTCCGGCGCCGCATGGGGCGTCATTCTCGGAGAATCGCTCATCCTCCTGATGCTGATACGTACCACGGCGCGGGTCACAAAGATCCCCGCTGATCCGGGACTGCTGAAGGCCGGCATCGCAGGTGCGCTGATGGCGACTGCCGCGGTCCTGATGGAGGGAGTGCATCCTTTGGTCGTTCTGATCGCGGCAAATGCAGTGTACCTCGGTGTGCTCGCGGCGACGGGCGGCATCCCGCATGCGGAGATACGGTTCCTCAAGGAGCGGCTCGTATGATCCTCCGGATCGGCCTGATCGGAGATTCGCCGGGGTGGGAGGAGATTCTCCGCCAGGAAGGGGTGCCCTTCGGTGCGGTGACGCCGGCCGGCGCCGATCCTGCCGGATACAGCGTCATGGCGGCCTGCCGTCCGCTTACCCCTGACGAGGTATCTTTTCTCAGGGAATATCTCCGCGGGGGCGGCGCCCTGATCGGCTATGCAGGATTTCTTTCCGGGCTTGCCGATGCCGTGGCCTCTCCTGTCCGTGTGCGGTACCTCGAGCCAGGTGATAGTCCCGTGCTCCCGGGGCTCTCATTGATCGATGTGGAATTCGAAGGCGCGCTTCCCCGCGAAGCGAATTGCCTCAGAACCCAGGATAATGTGTTTGCAGCGTTTGTCGGGGAGATGCACGGCGGGTGGGGAGTCGTCCTGCCTTTTGACCCGGGGGAGGCAATGGAGGATTTTCGCGCCGCCGAGCGCTATTTCTATGCACGACCCGATCGCCTCCCTTCCGAACGTGTATCGAGGGTTGCGAAAGGGGAGGTGTCCCACCTGGTACACGCGGCGCTCGAACGGCTGCATCATGCCCGGGGATTTCCGTACGCACATCTTGCAAAGTTTCCGGCCGGATGTACCAGCGTGTTTGCCCTCCGCATCGATACCGACGGAGGCACGCGTGAAGAAGTGAACCGGCTGGCATCCATTGCCCGCGAATTCGGCATCGGGTTCACCTGGTTTGTGGATGCCGGGAGCCATGAGGGGTGGCTCCGGCGGTTCGCAGAACTCCCCGGCCATGAAGTCGGCCTCCATTGTTATCAGCACCGTATCTTTCTGGATGGAGCGAAAGACGCGGCAAACGTGAGGAAGGGGATTGAGACGATGAAGATTGCCGGTCTCCCCGCCCGGTCGTTTGCCTCTCCGTTTGGATTCTGGAGTCCGGAACTCGGTCGTACGGTGGACGGAGCGGGATTCGCGTATTCATCCGAATTCGGCTGGGCGTATGATGCTTTCCCTCACCGGCCGGTGATCAGCGGCTGCAGGTTCACGACATTGCAGGTGCCCGTGCATCCCGTGTCGATCGGAAACCTCCGGAGAGCGGGATTTACTCCGGCGCGCATGAAATCGTATTTCACTGATGTTACTGACCGGAAACTCCTGCGCGGCGAATCGCTCTTTTTCTACCACCACCCCGGCCACCATGAATGGGGAGTCGTCAGAGCGCTCTGCGAGCTCGGCATCACCCGTCAGGCCCGGCCGATGACCCTCGGGCAATATGCCGAATGGTGGGAGGGACGATCCGGCATTGAGCCGCACATTGTCGTTGAGAGAGATATGGTTGAAATCGAACGCCCGGACGCGCCGTGCCCTGCGGATGTCGACGTTACTGTCAGCAGGAGCGGCGGGGAGACCGCTCAAATTGAAATCGGAGCGACTGTGCAGCTGAGGAAACTCCCCTGGAAGCATAAAGAGGAATTCAGGCCTCCCCCCGACATCAAGCGAACGCGGGAATTTGACCTTCGCGGCGCCATCGGACGGCAATTTACCCGGCTGCAAAGGAGATTCATATGAAAGTCGTGGTCGCAGGGTACCAGGCAGTTTCGATTCTCCATGGAGGCCCGAGCACGCAGATCCGGAACACAGTGAAATTTCTTCCCCGGTACGGAACAGACGTGGCGCTCTTCGATCCGTGGACGCCGCTGAGAAAAGGGGATTGTGATCTCGTGCACCTCTTTGCGGCGAATATCGGCACATACCACCTTGCGCGGGAGATCCGCTCCCTCGGAATTCCCCTGGTGGTATCGTCGATCACGTACAGCCGGCACTCGCCTTCATTCGTCGCTCTGGCGCTCAAAGCCGAGCGGATGTGCGCGCGCCTTGCCCCGGGAATCTGGTTTGACTACACGATGACGGCAGACGTCTGCGACTGGGCAGTCAGGGTGCTTCCCAATACCGCTGCCGAGGGGGACCTTCTCGCGGACGGACTGGGAGTTCCCCGTTCAAAGATCAGCGTCATCCCCAATGGCGTGGATGAACGGTTTTATACCGCCGATCCTTCTCCGTTCGTCCGGAAATACGGCATCAGCGACTTCATCCTCAATGTCGGACACACCGGACACGGCCGAAAAAACGTGCTTGCACTCATTATGGCGCTTGCCGGCATCGACAGGCCCGCCGTGATCATCGGGAGGTTTATCGCCGGTCCCTACGGCGATGCGTGCCGGGCAGAGGCCGCGAAGAATAAGAACGTTCTCCTGATCGACGGGCTGGACAACAGCTCCGAGATGCTTGCATCGGCGTATGCCGCGTGCGACACCTTCGTCCTTCCGTCACAGTTCGAAACTCCGGGGATCGCGGCCCTCGAAGCGGGACTTGCAGGGGCGAAGGTCGTCATCACGCCGCACGGGGGGACGAAGGAGTACTTCAAAGACATGGTGCACTACGTCGATCCCGGATCGGTGGAATCCATCCGGCAGGGAATTCTCTCAGCGCTTCAGACACCGAAGACGTTCAAGCTCCGGGAGCATATCCGGCAGAATTTCCTGTGGCAGAAGGTGGCAGAGAAAACAGCGCTCTGCTATTCCGAGATAGTAGGTCGGGCGTCCCTGCCCGACAATTCATGAAGGAACCCATCAATCCGGAAGGCTTCACCCGACTGAGGGAGCTTAAGCGGTCCGTCGACCGCTCGCCCACAACGGCGGTCTACCTGATTTTGTGTGTGCAGTCTCTCATGGCGAGCGGCACGCACATCGTCGCGAAGGTGGTTGTACACGATGTGGAGCCCTTTACGCTCACGCTTGTCCGTTCCGTCATTTCCGCCCTGGCGATGGGACTCATACTTGCGATGCGGGGGAGGATGCCCGTCATTCGAAGGGAGGACTACCGGCCTGTGCTCTGGCTGTCATTCCTGGCAATCCCCGTCAATCAATTCCTGTTCCTGTACGGGATGCGATACACGATTCCTTCCAATGCCGCGCTCCTGTATGCAACGACGCCGATTGTCGTTCTCGTTTTCGCTCATTTTTTCCAGCGGGAGAGGTTGACGCGCCCGAAGCTCCTTGGCGTGGTTCTCGGGTTTGCGGGCGTTACAATTGTTATCTTCGAACGGGGCGTCAGCGCAAGCATGGAGTACGTGTACGGCAACGTCATCATTTTTCTTGCCGTGCTTGCCTGGGCCCTTTACACGGCCTACGGCCGCACACTCATCGTGAAATACGGGGCGATCGAGGCGAGTTCCGTGACACTCATCGTGGGGACGATCATGTTCATCCCGATCGGGTTGATCCCCGCCCTCCGGTTTCCGTATGAAGTGCTCACGGCGGCAAACTGGCTGCAGATCTGTTACCTTGGAATCGTGACGTCGGTGTTCGCGTATCTCCTCTGGTATTATGCTCTCGGGCGCATCGAGGCGGGAAAAGTGGCGTTATTTGCCAACCTGCAACCCATCCTTACCACTGTTCTCGCGGTGGTGCTCCTCGGGCAGAGCGTGACGGCTGCCTTTCTGATCGGCGGAACCATTGCAATTGCCGGCGTCGCGGTTGCGCAATTCGGTTAACTTTTTCACACCCACATTCATACATAAGGAGACCCATCATGGTCGAACTCCACCTGCTCTGGCTTCCGATCCTGCTCTCAGCTGTGATCGTCTTTGTCGCCAGCTCCATCATTCATATGGCGACGCCGTGGCACAAGGGTGACTATCCGCGGATGGAAAATGAAGACAAGGTCATGGATGCTCTCCGCGCCCTTGCAATCCCCCCGGGCGAGTACATGGTACCCCGCCCTGCGAGTATGAAAGACATGAAATCGCCCGAATTCACCGAAAAGATGAAAAAGGGGCCTGTCTTTATTCTCTCCATGTGGAAGGCCGGACCGCCGTCGATGAGCGGGGCCTTCATCCAATGGTTCGTGTACTCGTTGGTTGTCGGCGTCTTTGCCGCCTACGTCTCCGGACGGGCACTCCCCGCCGGGGCGCACTATCTTGCCGTGTTCCGGTTCGCCGGCGTTACGGCGTTTCTCGCATATTCACTTGCCCTCTGGCAGTTATCGATCTGGTATCACCGCCCCTGGGGGATTACGTTACGGGCCACCGTGGACGGTCTGATCTTTGCCCTCCTAACGGCGGGCACATTCGGCTGGCTCTGGCCGCGCTAATCGGCAGCAGAAGCCACGCAGCGCAGGCAACCTTCTCACGAATCTGAGCGCCTAATGAGGTGAACAACCAGGCACGCTCATTCGCACGCTCACTGAAGGAGGGATCCCCGATGCGCTCACCGTCGCTGTTGACCTCTGCGGCCGTCTTCACGCTCTGCTTCTTACGGGTACCGGTGCTCCTTGCCCAGTCAGGCGTGGCCCCGGTTTCACCAACTGAAGCGGAGAGATGGCAACAGGACCTCCGTGTTATGGCAGACGAGATGCCCCGCCTGCACAGGAATCTTTTTCATACCATGACGCGTGAGCAGTTTCAGGGGGCGGTCGAGGCACTACGGAATCGTATCCCGGCGCTTGCCCGGCATCAGATCATCGTTGCGATGGCGAGAATTGCCGCGATGGCAGGCGACGGGCATACGAATATCGCGCCCACACGGGATCCGAAGATCGGATTTCGTACGTACCCGCTGAAACTCTCTCTGTTCAAAGACGGCCTGTTTGTCCGTGCGGCGACACGCGCCCACGCAGACATTGTCGGGTGGCGGGTCGTTCAGATCGGTAATACCCCCGTTGACCGGGCCTGCACGGCCGTGCGCGATATCATCGGGCGCGATAATGAAATGGATGTGAAGTTCTTTGCACCGTTTCTCCTTGCGATGCCTGAAGTGCTGCATGCCCTCGCCCTGATCGATGACATGGAGCATGCAGCTTTTACACTGGAGCACGGAGGAAGACAAAAGACCGTCACGCTTGCGCCCTGGGGACCCGCAGGGTTGCTTGCACCCGACACCGATACGAGCTGGAACGCCAGCCCCGGCTGGATTGATGCCCGGGAGAGCGCGGCCGCTCCGACTCCTCTGTGGTTGAGGGATCCGGGGAACAAGTTCTGGTTCGAATACATGGACGATTCGAAGACCATGTACGTTCAGTACAACCAGGTCGGAAACAAGGATTCAGAGTCTGTAGAATCCTTTTCGAATCGAGTGTTTTCTTTCGTAGAGCAGAAGCCGGTCGTGCGTTTCATCCTCGACATTCGTCTCAACAGGGGCGGGAACGGGGCACTCAACAAACCGCTCCTTCTGGGCATCATCAGGGCGCGCACAATCGATCAGAAGGGGAAGCTCTTTACGATCATCGGACGGAGCACGTGGTCCGCGGCTCAATTTCTTGTAAACCAGCTTGAAGAATATACGAACACGGTGTTCGTCGGAGAGCCGTCGGGGGGCACACTGAACAGCTACGGCGACTCCCGGAAGATTACGCTCCCCAACAGCGGGATCACTGTCCGGGTCTCCTCCCTCTGGTGGCAGGGGGATGAGCGGGACCGGCGTCCGTGGACGGCCCCGCGGATTGCGGCGGAGCTCACGTCGGATCAATACCGTGCCAACCGTGATCCCGCCCTTGAAGCCATCTTCAGGTACACCCCGCTGAATGATCTCCCGGCCGTGCTGCGCCGTGCACTGGCAGAGAGGGATACCTCCCGGCTCGGGAGCGCTTTTCGTGCATTCAGGGAAGATCCAGCGAATGAGTATGTGGACTGTGAGGACATCGTTAACAGGCTCGGGTACGCGCTGATGGGTGCAGGGGACATTGGCGCAGCGATCCGGATTTTCCGGCTCAATGTCAGCGCGTTCCCCCAGTCGTCCAATGTCTATGACAGTCTCCGTGAGGCACTTGAACAGAGGAGCAGGTGATCATGAAACCGGGCGCGCGAAAGGATAATTTTCTCACGGTCGCATATACATGGTCCCATGAAAACACCCCCCATGAGGGCTTTCTCCTCGTGGGGAACGATTCGAGCGACGAAGTTGCCACGGTCGCCTGGGTCGATTCGTGGCACATGAACGGCAAGGTAATGCTCCGCCCGATCCCGACTGGATCTGGCAGT
>JBGPYM010000097.1:0-10544 GCA_041493205.1 Bacteroidota bacterium | reverse complement strand
GGACGGTGATGACCGCCTCACCGAGCCCGATCAGCATATGGACATTCACCATCGCGGTGAACGCCGCGTCCCAGGGGGCGGTTCCCGACCATGCCAATTCTCCCGCACACACTGTTGCGGCCAGGATGGTCGAGCCCCATGCTCCGACGGCAATCGCGATAAACCTCCCCCGTTCGCTCCCGAGTATTCCGTAGACGGCACGGTAGATACCAAAGCCCCCTACCGTCCCGATCACACCCATGTTGAAAATGTTCGCGCCGAGGGCAAGCACGCCGCCGTCGGCAAAAAGCAAACATTGCACAATCAGAACCGCCGCCATGACGACGATCCCTGCCGCAGGTCCCAGGAGGACAGCAGTCAGTACTCCCCCCATCAGATGTCCTGACGTTCCCCCTGCAATAGGAAAATTGACCATTTGCGCGGCAAACACGAACGCAGCAGCAAGCCCCATCAGCGGGACCTGTCGGCGCGGGAGCGAGCGGTTCAGCGTGCGGAGCGACGCTCCCACGGCGACGCCCGAGAGGGCCGCGGTTGCAATCACCGTTTTGGTATCAAGAAAGCCGTCAGGGATGTGCATGATGTTTCGTGGGGGGATAACCTGCGTACGAGTCAGAGGGACTGCTCAGGCCGTGCGCTCGAGATCGAGCAGCCGCCGCTGGGCGAAGGGGACGTGGGCTGCGTACTGGACGGGACGCAGCTCGAGGAACTTTTTGTACGATTGGGCGGCATCCGCGAACCGGCCGAGTTTTTCTTCCACCAGCCCCCGGTTCAACCACGCAGATTCATTCTTCGGGTCGAGCTCGATGGCTTTCGTCAGGTTTGTGAGGGCCTCCGGAAAGCGTCCGAGACTGTAAAGGCAGTTCCCCCTGTTGCTCCAGGCCGATGCGTTGTGCCGGTCGGTGTCGGTGGCGTGATCATAACAGACGAGCGCCTCCTCGAGCTTCCCGAGCTTACGGAGGCAGACGCCCTTGTTGTTCCAGGCATCCGAATTGTCCGGCTCCAGGTCGAGGGCTCTGGTATAATGCGCGACGGCTTCTTCGAGGTGGCCGAGACTGCTGAGCGAATAGGCCTTGTTGTACAGTTCCCACGCTTCCAAATTCCTTGAGTGCCTGGCATCGACGGTCTCGCCTGCAGTCCGCTTGAGCAGAGCCTCCAGATCAGTCCGCATTTCCTTGAACGACTGGTACCGGGCGCTCGGCTCCTTCTGCAGGCATCGCTGGATGACCTGAAACACCGGCGAGGTGAGGGGAACCACACCCGCTTCCGTGTGGAGCCGGTGCATTTCACGCCACACCACCGCGCTGTTCTTCTTCTTTTCCGGAATCCACTGGTCAGTTTCGTAGGGGAGCTTCCCCCGCGACGCCATCTGATAGAGAACCACGCCGAAGCTGTAGATGTCGCTCCGCTCGTCGCACCGTGCGGCATTTTGAAACTGCTCCGGCGGCATATAGGTGGGCGTTCCGAAGCCGGAGTATTCGGGGAGAACCCGTTTGCGCCTGCGCATGGGGTCGGTCACCGCGCGTGCGCGGGAAAAATCAATGACCTCGGCAAACCCGAAGTCGGTGATCTTCACCACTTTTTCGCGGTCGATCATGATGTTGGCCGGCTTCACATCGCGGTGACAGCGGATCCCGCACGCGTGAGCATGTTCCATGCCGTGACAGAACTGGATGGACCAGCGAAGGGCCTGGGTGAGGTCGGGAGGGCGCCGGGCAATGTATCCTTCAAGCGAGTTGAGCCCTTCTTCGTTCGGCTCAATGTACTCCATGCCAATGTAGAGACGCCCTGCGAGCTCTTCGATGAAATGCGCACGGACGACGAACGGATGGCGTTCCAGGTCCACCCACACTTTCGCTTCTTTCCGGAACTGGTCCCTGGTCTCGCGGTCTTCGAGGTATTCGTCGCGGAGAGTTTTGAGGGCGGACACCGCGCGGCTTTCGCGCGAATAGACAAGGTAGACGACGCTGAAGCCGCCGAGGCCGAGGACCCCCAGCACCTCATAGGAGGTGCCGATCACGTCCCCCTTCTTGTAGACTGCGCCGGGGTGGTCTGCCTTGATTCTGACAATCACGCCGCCGGGGAGGCGCGTGGTCGAGAGCCCGTGCGGAGAGAAGCTCGGCGAGGGCTTCCGCATCAATCCGTCAAACATCCTGGTCAGCCGCTTCATCGCGCTGCGTGGGTATGGACGAGAAGGGGCCGCCCGGAGGGCGGCCGCGGACTCAATAGATCACTTCTTCCAGGAAGAGCCCCTGGGGTGGCGCCGCCATTCCCGCCTTGCGGCGGTCTTTGGATGCCATAATCTCGCGGAACGCCGACACCGGGATAAAGCCGCGCCCCACGTCCACCATCGTCCCCACAAGCGCACGCACCATGCCGTGCAGGAAGCGGTTCGCGCGCACCTCATAGATATACGTCGCCGGCGTTTCTTTCCAGGACGATGCGGTCACCGTACACCTGTAATGCCGCGACTCCGGGTCGATCTTGCAGAACGCTTCAAAGTCGTTATCCCCGATGATCTGCGCTGCGACGGCATTCATCGAGACCAGGTTCAGATCGTATTTGACGAACCACTGGTAGTGGCGCCCGATTGCCGTCGGCTTCATCGAGATAAAATACCGGTAGAGGCGCTCCCGGGCGTCGTAACGGGCGTTGAAGCCCTCGGCAACCTCCTCGACGGCATGGATATAAATGTCTTCGGGGAGGATGCCGTTCAGTCCGCTTTGCATCGAGCCGACACCCATGTGGGAGTTAGTCCGGAAGCTTGCCACCTGGCCGCGCGCGTGCACGCCGGAGTCGGTCCGTCCTGATCCGATAAGATTGATCGGTTCCTGAAGGATCTGGTCGAGCACCTTGTTGATTTCATCCTGGACAGTCCGACCCGTGGCCTGGGATTGCCAGCCCACAAAGTTTGTTCCGTCGTATTCGATCAGGAGTTTGATATCGCGCATGGCGGTAAGTTCTCAGAGTCCCCGTTCGATCCGCAGCACAACGCCGGCCGGCGCCCCCGGTAAACCGGTGAGGCCTCCCGAGATGCGGAGATTGCCGAGCGTTTCATCCAGCCCCGAGTTGTGGGCGATGGCGGCACGTGCGGCGTTGATGGCGCTTGCGACGTGGTTGATCAGAATCCCCGCCGCGATGAATTTCCGGTTGTTATACATGTTTTCGCTCCGGACCCGCTGGTCCCGGAACGCCAGCCGCGACGCTTCCGAGTCCCATTGCCACGCGTATCCGCGGGCGGGGTCATAGACGCGGGAGAGCTCACGGTCGCGCAGCCTCTTGTCGTTGTAATCGGCCAGCGAATTGAAATTGCCCACATCAACGTAGAGCTGGTCGTCTTTGACAGGGGCGGCCAATCCCGCCTGCGCGCCCGCGTAGGTTCTTGCATCGCCCCGCAGATCGTTGCCGGCGACCTCGAAGGCGGCATACGTGAGCCAGAGAATTCCTTCGGCGGCGAGAAAATACTTGCCCGAGCTGAAATCCCCGGCGTACAGTTCTCCCATCCCGGGCAGCAGAAGCGAATAGACGGCTGCCAGACCAGGGGCCTTTTTCGAGGACCCCGTCATGGCTTGCATTGCGCCCGGCGCCGCCGAATCCCTCGGCAACGAGGCGGCGAACAGGTCAAGACGGATCGCGGTGTGCGAGCCCGCCGGGGCGGAAAGGTGTTGAGCGTACAGTGGTACGGCAGAAACGACGCAGCCGATCAGAAGCCATCGCATTGTTCCCATTGTCAGAATCCGGATGTCGGGATATCGTAGCTTACATCGAAGACGATGGTAACAATTGCTTCGTGTGCGAAGTCCCTTTCGTCTGCTTCAGGCGCGCGATGACGTCGTCCCACCGGCCGTCATAGACCATGACCTGGACGCCCAGCCGTTCCTGGATGCGGGGAATCGTTTCGTCATCGAGGAGCAGCCCATCGGCATTGAGTATGTCGGGCGGGAGGAGGAGCAGGTGTCCGCATTCCTTCCCGTCCAGCGATAAATATAGACATTTCCCCGAAAGAAGTCCAGCCACCGTGACGCTCCGTCCGAAGAGGGCATTGGGAATAATTTCCAGTCGCACGGTCAGGCCCCCGATGGATGCCAGGCGCGGGAGAACGGTTTCCTGCATGAACCCGGCAGCGAGTTCGCCTGTCGCAAGCGTGAGTGTGCGGCGCGCGGGCAGCCTCCGGGGGAATAAGCGCGCCTGCCTGCGGAAATCCGTCAGGAATGAACGGACGAGCCCCACCCCGTTTTCGTACTGCGGAAACCCGTCGTACGCGGCAGCGGAAGGGAGTTTGCGTCCTGCGACGATGTAAAACTCATCCGACGCATAGACAAACCCCCGCCCTGTTTGTCTACGGAATCCGGCCTGCCACTGTTCCACGACATCCAGGACTTCCTCTGCGTACGGACGGTCCACTTTCCGGAGCTGGCTCAATCCGAACCTGTGATCGGTCAGGCCAACCGGCACGATGGCCAGCGACACTATCCGTTTTCTGTAACGGTAGAGATCCGCGACCGTCCGTTCGAGGATCTTCCCATCATTGAAGCCGGGGCAGAGCACGATCTGCGTATGCATGTCGATGCCGTTGTCATGCAGGAGCCCGATCTTTTCGAGAATTCGGTCGTCCTTTTTGAGCCCCATGAGACGTGCGCGGACGACGGGATCGGTGACGTGGACGGAGATGTACTGGGGGGAGAGCCGCTGATCGATGATCCGCTGCAGGATGGCGGGTCCGGCATTGGTCATCGTCGTGTAGTTGCCGTACATGAACGAGAGACGGTAGTCTCCGTCACGGAAGTAGAGTTGTTGTCGCAATCCGTGCGGGTTCTGGTCGACGAAGCAGAAAATGCAGTCGTTGCCGCAGGAGAGGACCTTCATCTCCTCAAAGTCGAGTCCTACTTTCTCCCCCTCGTCTTTTTCAATGTCGTACATGACAACCTCCCCGTTCCGCGCCACCTTCAGGGAAATTTCAGGGTCTCCTTCGGAGTACCGGTAGTCGATGCTGTCCAGGATGCGCCGGCCGTTGATCTCCAGCAGCTCGTCACCGGGGATGATGCCGAGTTCTTCTGCGATGCTTGCGGGCTCCACGACGGTAATCTTCACGTTGCTCTCTCCTGCACCACGCGCGCATCGCACCGGCCGCCGGTCACGCCCGTGATCGCCACGGGGACAATCGTGTTGCCCGCTGCCTCGCCGGCGGGGACGCCCACGCGGACATAGTTGTCCGTGAACCCGCACCGGCATCCATCTCCCTCGTCCGATTCGAATAGGACGGGGAGCACCCTGCCGACCATTCGCTCCTGGAACGCCCGCTTCTTCTTCTCCCCCAGCAGGCGGAGGATTTCGCTGCGGCGGAATCGCTCCTTCGGTTCGACGCGCCCGGGCCGCGATGCAGCGGGTGTGTTGCGGCGTTCCGAATAGGTAAAGACGTGAAGGTACGAGACCGGGAGGTCTTCCAGGAACCGGTGCGTTGCTTCGAACGCGCGGTCGGTCTCCCCCGGGAATCCGACGATCACATCGACGCCGATCCCGCAGTCGGGCACGCGCTCACGGACAGCCGCAATGCGCGATGCATACTGTGCGGTCGTGTAGCGCCGGCGCATGCCGTGCAGAATGTCGTCGGAGCCGCTCTGGAGGGGAATATGAAAATGCCTGCACATCACCGGATGGGCCGCGACAAAATCGAGGATACCGTCTGTAAGAAGATTTGGTTCGATCGAACTGATCCGGAGGCGGTCGAGTCCTTCGACATCGACGAGCGCGCGGAGCAGCGCGAGGAGATCTGTTCCGTCCTTCCGCCCGTAATCGCCGACGTTTACGCCGGTGAGCACTATTTCCCGGTACCCTGCACGTGTGAGGTCCCGTGCCTGCCGGACGCTCTCCTCGGTCGATTGGCTCCGGCTGGCGCCGCGTGCGAGCGGGATGGTGCAGAAGCTGCAGGAGTAGTCACACCCGTCCTGCACTTTCAGGAAGGCGCGGGTCCGGTCGGCGGCTTCGCTCGAGGACGCCGGCCCGAAATTGTCCGCTTCCGTGATTGCAGAGACGAACACATGCGGAGTGAGCTGTTTCTCCAGCGGGCCCATAAGATCGAAGAGCGAAAATTTTTCCGCTGCGCCGAGGACAATGTCGACGCCCTCGATCGCGGCAACCGTGGCGGGATCGAGCTGGGCGTAACATCCGGTCACGACCACGACGGCCTCCGGGGACACGCGCCGCGCGCGGCGGATGAGCTGCCGGCACTCCCGGTCGGCACGCTCCGTCACACTGCAGGTGTTGATCACCGCGACGTCCGCGGGACGGCCGAACTCCACGACGGAGTATCCGCGCTCCAGGAACTGCTTCCCGAGCGTGGATGTCTCCGCGAAGTTCAGCTTGCAGCCGAGCGTTGTCAGTGCGACGGTAGGCATGGTATGCAATGGAAAGAGCTGCCCGGTCCGCGGGCAGCTCTTTCCCGTTGTGAACGGACCCTGCTGATCAGTTCTCGGTCGGGATGGACGTGTCGCCGGCAGGCGCGCCGCCGGTGATCGTCGCGGTATCCCCGATCGTTGTCGGCGCCAGGCGGTGCAGGGACATGTAATCCTCGACCACCTTGGATTCCTTCCCTTTCAGGAATTCGACCGCCGAGAGCACGATTTTCTTCGTGTCCTTGTCAAATTCCACGACCTTCAGCGGGAGGACATCGCCGACTTTGAACTTGTCGGGAATGTTCTTCACCTGGGTCATGGAGAGCTGTGAGACCGGCACGAACCCGTCAACGCCGAGCGGGAGTTCCACGATGACGCCCTTCTCGATGATGCGGACGATCTTCCCTTCAACCTCGGTTCCCACGCGGTACTGGTCCCCGAACTTGTCCCAGGGATTTTCCTCGATCTGCTTGTGGCCGAGGGAGATGCGGCGCTGGGAGACATCGACCCCGAGGATGACCACTTCGAGCTCATCCCCTTTCTTGACGATTTCGCCGGGGTGGCGGACCTTTTTCGTCCACGAGAGGTCCGAGATGTGCACCAGGCCGTCGACACCCTGCTCCAGCTCGACGAACACGCCGAAGTTGGTAAGGTTGCGCACCACGCCTTTGTGGCGCGAGCCCTCCGGATATTTCTGCATGAGTGTGAGCCAGGGATCGGGTTCCAGCTGCTTGATCCCGAGCGAGAGCTTCTTGGCGTCCTTGTCCAGGCTCAGGATGACGGCGTCGACCATCTGCCCCATCGAAACGACTTGGGAAGGATGCTTGATATGCTGCGTCCAGCTCATTTCGGAGATATGAATGAGCCCTTCGATCCCCTTCTCGATCTCGACGAACGCGCCGTAGTCCGCGAGGGAGACGACCTTGCCGACCACCTTGGTTCCCACTGGGTACTTGTCCTGGATGTTCTCCCACGGGTGGGGCTGGAGCTGTTTGTAGCCGAGCGAGATGCGTTTCTTTTCCTGATCGAAGTCGAGCACCACGACGTTAATCGTCTGATCAAGCTTGACGATCTCGGAGGGGTGATTGATGCGTCCCCAGGACAGATCGGTGATGTGCACCAGGCCGTCCACGCCGCCGAGGTCCACGAACACACCGAAGTCGGTGATGGCCTTGACGGTGCCCTCGAGGATCTGTCCCTTTTCCAGGCTTTCGATGATCGCCTTGCGCTGGCCGGACATCTCCTCTTCGACGAGGATCTTGTGGCTGACGACGACATTTTCAGAGGGGTGGTTGATTTTTACGACGCGGAAGTCCATCGTTTTGCCGATGAACGCATCGAAATCACGGACCGGGCGGACGTCGATCTGCGAGCCGGGGAGAAATGCGTCGATGCCGAGGAGATCGACCACGATCCCCCCTTTGATGCGGCGGACGCACCGGCCCTGCAGCACCTCGCCGGTCTCGAACGATTTCGTGACCCGTTCCCAGATGCGCATGAAATCGGCCCTCTTGCGCGAGAGGACAAGCTGCCCGTCCTTGTTCTCGACGCTTTCGAGGTACACCTCGATTTCATCGCCGACCTTCAGCTCGTCCCTGTTCTTGAACTCGGCGAGCGGGACGGTCCCTTCGGACTTGAACCCGATATCGACGGCGACTTCCGTGTCGCCCACGTTGACAATACGTCCTTTGACGATCTCGCCTTCGGAGATCTTGCCGAGCGTTCCTTCGTACATCTTCATCAGGTCCGTGCGTTCGGCGTCTGCGTACACGTGCTCGTCGAGCGCCATGCGGCGCGTCAGACCGCTCACAGTCTTCACCCCATCTCTTATCAGTCGTGCATTGTCAGCCATTCATCCTCCTGTTGTGCGACATAACGTCCCGGTACATACCGGGACCTTACCTTCCCCAGTGCGCCGCCCGCCGCCGCCGTCATCGTCCGGTGGCATGCGCCGCTGCGGGGAAACCGCTGTTGAGTGTTGGTTATGAGTTAGTTGTGATGACGGAAAAAATCAGCCCGCTGACAGCGATTCAATTGCGTTTCGCACGCGCTCCATGAGCCACTGTGGAGTCGACGTTGCGCCGCTGACCCCAACGGTTGCGGCGCCTGCAAACCATTCCCCCTTCAGCTCCGCTTCGTCCTCGATGAAGTATGTCTTCGGGTTGGCGTCGCGGCAGATTGCGTAGAGCACTTTCCCGTTAGAGGAATCCCGGCCTGCGACGAAGACCATGACGTCGTTGGCGGCGGCATATTCGCGGAGCTTTTTATCGCGCCCCGACACCTGCCCGCAGATGGTGTCCTTGGCGTGAAACTCGATGGCGGATTCCTCAAACGTCCCGATCTCGACATCGGCGATCCTGGCCCGGAGCGCGTCCGCAACGCGGTAAAAGGTCTCCTTATCCATGGTCGTCTGGGAGAAGAGGACTGATTTCCGCGCAGGATCGACCTGCGACACTTCTTCCACGGTCGAGACGACAATCGCCTCGTTGTTCGTCTGGCCGATCAGCCCGATCACTTCGGCGTGGTTCTTCTTGCCGAAGATGACAATCTGGTATCCCTTGTCGTAAAACTTCCTGATCCGTTCCTGCACCTTCGTCACGACCGGGCACGTGGCGTCGATGAGCGTGACCCCGTGCTGCCGTGCGAGTTCGTAGGTCGAGGGGGGTTCACCGTGGGCGCGGATGAGCACCTTCTGTCCCCGGAGCGACGCGAAGTCGGCGTGTGTCACCGTCGCGAGCCCTTTTTTCCGGAGACGCTCGATTTCCACCGGATTATGGATGACCGGCCCGAGGGAAGAGAGCTCGGTCGAGTCCTTCAACTCGTCTTCCGCTATGTCAATCGTCCGCACGACACCCCAGCAGAAGCCGGAGTGCTGATCCACCGTCACCTTCATGCCTTACGATTCTCCTCCATCACCCTGCGTGCCGTTGCAATCACCAGTGCGACCTGTTGTTCTATTGTCAGATCGGACGTGTCCACTTCGATGGCGTCGTCCGCTTTTTTCAGAGGGCTTTCCGACCGGGTTGAATCGATGGTGTCCCGGTCGCGGAGTTCGTCTTTGAGCCGGTCGACATCCGCCTGTATGCCGCGGGTGCGGAGTTCGTCGCCCCGCCGGCGGGCGCGCGCCTCGATGCCTGCAACCATGAAGAACTTCAGATCGGCGCCGGGGAACACCACGGTCCCGATGTCGCGCCCTTCGAGCACGATGCCGCCATCCGCTCCCATCCTCCGCTGCTCACGGACCATCACGTCGCGCACGCGACGGATGCTGCTCACTGCGCTCACGGCGCGTGTCACCTCCGGCGTCCGGATTTCCTCCGTCACATCTTCGCCGTCCAGCAGGACGCGCTGCGACCCGTTCGCGCTGCGGAGCTCGATGCGCGCCGACTCCACGAGCGCGGCAACGCGCTCCTGATCCGCCGCCGGAATCCCTGCACGGAGAACCTTCAGTGTCGCGGCCCGGTACATTGCTCCCGTGTCGACGTGCAGGTAGCCGAGCTGCTCGGCGACACGTTGTGCCGTCGTGCTCTTTCCCGAGGCCGCGGGCCCGTCAATGGCGATGACCAGCTTTCTGGGACTCAATCTACCGTGCAAAGATGGGCCTTAAATATAGGCAATTCCGTCACATTCTGCAATACTTGGACGGCTCGTGCGCAACCCCTATATTAGCCGGAAACCTGCCGAAATAGAGGGGGTTCGTGAAAAAGCTTACGTATGATGAGATCGCCCTCAGGCGGATTCCTGCCGCTGACGCCGGGGAAGCCGCCAGGCTCCCCGTGGCCGGGATGCTGGACAATATCAGGAGCCTGTACAACGTCGGGTCGATCTTCCGCAGCTCCGACGGGGCGTTCATACGGCACCTGTACCTCTGCGGCTACACACCCGCTCCTCCGCGGAAGGAGATCGAAAAAACCGCACTCGGATCGGTCGATTCCATCCCCTGGTCGCATCACCGTGATCCGCTGGAGGCCATCGCGCGGGCGCGGCAATCAGGCATGAAAATCTGCGTTCTGGAGCATACCGACAGAAGCGTGCCAACGTACACCCTCACCCCGTCTGACTTTCCCCTCTGCCTGGTGGTCGGCAATGAGTTGACCGGGGTTTCCCCGCCGGTAATTGCCGCGGCGGATTGCGCGGTGGAAATTCCGCTGTATG
>JBGPYM010000159.1:0-7466 GCA_041493205.1 Bacteroidota bacterium | reverse complement strand
GGTCGATCAGATCGATCGTGTCCCTGAGATCCTGAAGGCGTGTCTTCCGCGCAAGGAGCTTCTGGCGCGTCAGGTGGTCATACAGTGTCAGTGCGATCATCGCCTCAGCGACAGGCACAACACGCGGACAGATGCACGGGTCATGCCTCCCTTCGACGGAGATGGTCGCCGGTTTCCCGGCGAGGGTCACCGTTTCCTGCTCTTTTCTTATGGAAGAAGGGGGTTTCACCGCAATACGGACGATGATATCTTCTCCGTTGGAGATGCCGCCTGCGATGCCGCCGGCATTGTTCGTCCGCGTGCGCACCCTTCCGGCAGTTTCGTCGAAATACATCGGATCGTTGTTCTGGCTCCCCCGGAGACGTGCGGCGGCAAATCCGTTCCCGATTTCGAAGCCCTTGATCGCGCCGATGGACATCAGGGCCTTGGCGAGATCGGCCTCGAGCTTGTCGAACACGGGATCTCCCAGCCCTGCCGGCGCGCCGGAGACGAGAACCTCCACAATCCCTCCGACGGAATCCCCCTCCTCCTTCATCCCGAGGATGAGCTGTTCCATCGCCGCCGCCGCTTCGGGATCGGGGCAGCGGAGCGGATTGCGCTCGATGACGGACCTGTCGAACGTCGCGGCCCGGATGCCTCCCGCCTCCAGCGTGTACCCGACGATATCAATTCCTTTGTTCTCCAGAAGCCGTTTTGCCACCGCCCCGGCGGCGACGCGTGCAGCGGTTTCGCGTCCCGAGGACCGGCCCCCGCCGCGGTAGTCGCTCACCCCGAACTTGGCCATGTACGTGTAGCCGGCATGGCCGGGCCGGAACATGTCTTTGATCTTCTCATACGCTTTCGGCTGCTGATCTTTGTTCCAGATGATCATGCAGAGGGGTGTACCGGTGGTTTTCCCCTCGAAGACCCCGCTCAGGATCTCCACCTGGTCGGCTTCCGAACGGGATGTAGTCACGGCGCTCTGCCCCGGCCTGCGCCGGTCGAGTTCTTTTTGTACGAACGCCAGGTCGATCGGGAGTCCGGGACGCACGCCGTCGATGACGGCGCCGATTGCGCGGCCGTGGCTCTCTCCGAATGTCGTTACCCGGAAGTGATTGCCTGTAGCGTTACCTGCCATACATCCTCTCGAATTCATTCCAGAAACCCGGGAACGACTTGCGGACGCAATCGGGATTTTCGATGCTGACACCCGGGACGCGGAGGCCGATCAGGGCAAATGCCATGGCCAGACGGTGATCGTCGTGCGGGTCGAGCACTGCGCCATGCAGCGGCGCAGGGTGTATTTCCATGCCGTCCCCGTTCACGCGGACATCCGCACCGAGCCGGCGGAGTTCCTCCGCCAGTCCCTCGAGGCGGTTCGACTCCTTGTGGCGCACCTGGGCGATGTTTGTCATCGTGGTCGCACCGTCTGCAAACAGTGCCACTGCCGCAAGCGTCGGGACCAGGTCAGGGGTGCCGTTCATATCGCGGGTGATTCCGTGAAGCGTTCCGCCACGAACAGACAAGCCGTTGTTGCGCGCGGTCACGGCGCAACCCATGGCACGGAGGATCTGGCCGAACGCACTATCTCCCTGACGTGATTCCTCCCGCACGCCGGGAACGAATACTTCCCCGCCGGCGATCGCAGCCGCGGCAAGCGGATAGGAGGCGCCTGACGCGTCGGTCTCGACTGCGAGATCAGCGGGGGCGTAGTGACGCGTGTTGTCGACCTTAAATTCCGCAGGCCCCGGTTGTTCGATTCCGGCGCCAAAGTGCCGGGCAACGTCGAGTGTGAGCCCGAGATACATCGGCGAAGCAAGTCCGCCCGTCCCCGCAACGGTCATTGCCTGCCGGGCGTACGGCGCGACCAGAAGCAACGATGAGAGGAACTGTGAGCTCGCGCCGCTTCGTATTTCAAGGAACCCCCCGGCGAGTGCGCCGCCGGTGACTTCGAACCTCGACGATCCTTCCTGGTGTCTCACCGCGATGCCCTGTACGCGGAGTGCCGCGAGGAGATCATCGTTCGGGCGCTCTCCCATCCGTTCGTTCCCCTCCAGGACCGTCGTCCCCCGGGCGAGGCTGGCGAGGGAGAGAAGGAACCGGAGTGTTGTGCCCGCATTTCCAACCGGAATAGGGAATTTCGGAGCATAGAGCGACCCCCCTTTTCCCTCGACGACCAGGTCGTTGCCGCTCTTCCTCACGAGAACACCAAGCTGGTTCAGTCCGTTCACCATCAACGCCGTGTCGTCGCTGTCAGACGCGCCTTCGATCCGTGACGCCCCTGCGGCAAGTGAGGCACAGATCAGCGCCCTGTTCGTTATGCTCTTTGACCCAGGCACATGGACCGTCGCGTGCAGGGGCCCGCTCGTCTGAATCTCGCGGGTCATGCCGCTGACGCCTCCAGGAGAACTTTTTTCATGAGGGCGAGATCGGCCGGAACGCCCGCATAGAGGCGGAACTGGCGCGCGGCCTGGTTCACGTACATGTCTGTCCCCGGAATCACTCGCGCACCGGCCCGGAGCGCATCGCGGAGCAGTCGTGTCACCGGAGGGGTGTAGACCGCGTCGAAGACGATCTTCCCTCTCAGGAGCTTTGGTGGAACGGGCGAACTCCCCGTGGCGGGAGCCATTCCCACCGGCGTTGCGTTCACGATGATATCGCACTCTGTCGTGCCGCGCTTCTCCCATGCCACGAATTCGAGCCCGAACTCCCGCGCAAGCGCACGCGCCCTTCCGGGCCTGTGATTTGTGATAAGAACCTTCGCCCCGCGCTTCCGCGCTTCATACGCGATTGCCCGTGCAGCTCCTCCCGCACCGAGGAGGAGTATTGTGCTTTCCTGGACCTGAGCCAGTCGCTCGATGGCGTCGAGCGCCGCAGGCGCATCCGTATTCGTTCCCCACCAGCCGTTCTGTCTCCTGAGAATCGTATTGACCGCACCGATCGCACGCGCGCCGGGATCAACCGAGTGGATCTGTCTCATCATAGCCTGCTTGTGCGGTATCGTCACGCTGAAACCATGCGCGCAGGGCGCCAGTTCTTTCATGAACCGGGAGAGGTTCTTCACAAGGAACCGGCAGTAAACTGCATTCTTCCCGGCCAGGCCGAACAACCGGTTGTGCACGATCACCCCTTTGCTCTGCCGGACAGGGTTTCCTACAACTCCAAAAATCCGTGTGGAGCGGTTCAGCCGGTCGGCGTGATACATTTCTTTCATGACGCTTGCGGGGAGCTGACCAGGCGCGGCCAGCGCACCGTCTTCCGTCCCTGCATATGTCGCAAAGCCGCCGAACACCCGGTAGAGGACCCTGCTCGGCTCTCCTGCCTCCCCCATCGCGATGGCAATCGCCTTTCTTCCGTCTTTCCGTGCGCGATCGAGGAAATCGAACGCAATCTTGTTTTCCCAGGCATCGGAGGCATGGAATGCGAGCTTGAACACATCGGCGTTTAGCCGGCGCATGGCTTTGTACGCGTCTCCCGCAACCGGCCTTTTTCCCGGAGGAAGGTGGAGTGAGAGAAGCACCCGCGCATCACGGGTCCTCCCGAAAAAGGGTTGGAGCAGTCTCCTGTCGGTCCGGAACTCCAGGTCGATGTATTCCGCCCCGAGCAGAGAGGCGGTCCTGAGCATCTGCAGCCGGTCGCGCTCCGGTCCGGCGAATCCTCCCCCCTCCCATACGGGGCGGCAGGTTGCGATCACCGGCTTCGACGTAGCCAGGAGCAGGACGGGAAGCTCGGGCGACCGGATCAAATCAAGGCGCAATTCCACCGCATCCGCATGTTGTGCCGAAGAGGCCACCTGGGCCAGTGCGTCCGACATGCGTGGTCCGGTGATGGAGACGATGATCATCGGGAGAGGCTTCTCTTTAGTATACTCCCGAGCCCCGCTGTTTTCGAAAGTATCTCGGCAGGAACCGAAACACCCAGCGCGCACTTTCCGATGCTCCTGAGGAGGACAAACTTTGACCCTCCGGCATCTCCCTTTTTGTCGAGGGCAAGCGCCTCGATGAATTTCCGTTTGTGGAGGTTTTTGGGGAGTTCGGTCGGCAGCCCTGCCCTTTTGAGCGTCGAAACAAGCCGTTCACAGTCGTTCCCGTCAAGAAGGCTCATCTCCCGGGCAATGCGTGCCTCGGCCGCGAGTCCGATCGCGACGGCCTCACCGTGTCGGAGAGCGTATCCCGCGGAGGCCTCGAGCGCATGGGCAATGGTATGTCCGAGATTGAGGGTGGCACGGAGACCGGCTTCGCGTTCATCGCTTTCAACGATTGCGGCCTTGAGCCCTACCGACGTTGCA
Organism: Bacteroidota bacterium; assembly: GCA_041493205.1. Taxonomy (GTDB): domain Bacteria; phylum Bacteroidota; class Ignavibacteria; order UBA10030; family UBA6906; genus JBGPYM01. The sequence goes on along the minus strand of JBGPYM010000159.1, from coordinate 3,199 downwards.
ATCACCTGTGTAAGGATTCTCGTGCTTGTCCGGGACAGTTTTGCCGCGTTCTCTTCGATGGTCGTGAAAAGGTCCGGATCGAGCGCGGCGGCAATTTTGATGACCTCAGCGAGCCCGTTTCTGAACTCTCGTGTCGGGAGGGTCCGAAGGACCAGCGGATCGCAGTAGACCGATTCCGGCTGATGAAAAGCCCCGATCAGATTCTTCCCTGCCGGATGATCGATGCCCACCTTCCCCCCCACGCTGCTATCCACCTGGGCGAGAAGCGTCGTCGGGACCTGTACAAATCTGACGCCCCGAAGGATGGTGGCGGCAACATATCCTGCCAGGTCGCCGACGACCCCGCCGCCGATCGCGACGACGAGGCTGTCTCTTCTGATTCCGCCCCGCAAAAGTCTTGACTGAAGCCTGTAGGCGGTGCGTTCACTTTTGGATTGTTCGCCCGGGGGGACGACCAGCAACAGGCAATCGTGATTGTTCTTGCGGAGGAGCCGGTGGATGCGGGTGGCGTACAGTCGCGCGACGGTCGTATCCGTGACGATGAAGATGCGCCCGCCGCGTGCGTCACGCGTCAGGAGTTCCGGCAGGGAAGCAAAGAGCCCGGGACGGATCTCGACCGCGTACGATCTGTCGCGGGGAGCCGTAAGGCGCACCGTAATCTGTGTCATGGGGATGGCGGGTGATTCGGCGGCAGAATAAAAAAAATCCTTCACCTGGCTTCGGTGAAGGTCACTCTCAGAAAAAGTATACACGAATCGCGTTAGAAAGTCAAGGCAGGGCGGGAGCGTGTCCATCTTGGAACTCCGGAGGCCATTTCGTATCTTGAGCGGCATCATCCACCGGCAACCAGCAGTGCAGAAACAGTACGTCCGTTCCCTCTTCGACTCCATCGCGCCCCGGTACGATCTCCTCAACCATCTCCTCAGCGGGGGAATCGACTTCTACTGGCGCCACAGGGCGCTTGAGCACCTGCGGGAGATCCGTCCCCTGAGAATCCTTGATGTTGCCACGGGAACCGGCGATTTTGCCATCGCCGCCCTCCGGCTTGGGCCTGAGAAGATCATCGGGATTGATATCGCAGAAGAGATGCTCGCCCGGGGGCGGCACAAGCTGGCATCCCGGGGTCTGGAAGCGGTCATATCCCTTCAATCCGGCGATGCTGAGAAACTGGAATTTGCCGACGGGAGCTTCGATGCGGTGATCGTGGCGTTCGGCGTGAGGAATTTCGAGAATCTGGAGGGCGGTTTGGGGGAAATGCGCCGTGTCCTGCGGCCCGGGGGAAAGGCCGTGATCCTGGAGTTCTCGCGTCCGGACGCGTTCCCCATGAAGCAGTTGTACCCCCTCTACTTCCAACGGGTGCTCCCGCTTATCGGCGAGCTGGTATCGCAGAGCAGCACGGCCTACCGGTACCTGCCGGAAACCGTGATGCAGTTCCCGCAGGGTGACCAGTTTCTGGAGATTCTCCGCCGGACGGGATTCTCCACACCCGGGGCAGAGCGGCTCACGTCCGGCATTGTGTCTATTTATACGGGGATGCGCTGACATGGACGTCCACACCCTTCGCGAGGGGGTTTACGAAATCAGTACCGAACGGATCCGGCTGGATATTGGCATCATCCACGGGTTTCTCACGGAATCGTACTGGGCGGAATTTATCCCGCGTGCAATCGTCGAACGATCCATTGCCCACTCGCTTTGCTTCGGCGCCTACGGTGCCTCCGGGCAGGTCGGGTTCGCCCGGGTTATTTCAGACTACGCAACGTACGCATACGTTGCCGACGTCTTCGTACTCCCTGCTTCCCGCGGGAAAGGGATCGGGAAGCTCTTGATGCGCGCCATCGTCACCCATCCGGACTTGCAGGGCCTCCGCCGTTGGAGCCTCCTGACACGGGATGCGCATGGGCTCTACAGGCAATTCGGGTTCACCGACCCGCGTCATCCGGCACGGTACATGGAGATCAGCAACCCCGATATCTACAAAAAGCAACGGAGCGCGCAGTGACCGACCGTATCATCCGTGTGGGACATAGTCCGGACCCGGACGACGCGTTCATGTTTTACGGCCTCGCAAGCGGGAAGGTGAAGCTGGAGGGGATCCGCATCGAGCATATGCTGGAGGATATCCAGTCTTTAAACGAGCGGGCATTGCGGGGTGAGCTTGAGGTGACGGCGATATCGGCGCACGCATATGCTTCCGTTGCGGGCATCTACCGCATCATGCGGACCGGTGCAAGCATGGGGGAAGGGTACGGGCCGGTCATCATTTCCCGGAAATTCAAGAACCTTGATGAGCTCAAAGGAAAGACCGTGGGGACGCCGGGCCCGCTGACGACAGCGACACTCCTGTTCAAGACGTTCACCAGCGGCATCAGGAATGTCGACATGCCATTCGACGCAATCATGGCGGCCATAGACGATGGGAAAGTCGACGCCGGGCTCCTCATTCACGAAGGGCAGATCACGTATCAGTCGCTTGGGTACAACAAGATTCTCGACTTCGGCGAATTCTGGGAGAAGGAGACCGGCGGATTACCGCTCCCGCTCGGCCTCGACGTGGTGAGGACCGATCTGGGGGAAGAGCTTGCCCGGAAGTTATCGCACGGACTCAAGGAGAGTATCGCCTACGGGTATGATCATCTGGACGACGCCATCCCGTATGCGTTGCAGTGGGGGCGCGGGATCAATCCCGATCTCGGCGAAAAATTTGTGAGGATGTACGTGAGCGATCTGACGATTGACATGGGTGACCAAGGGCGAAAAGCGCTGGAATATCTGTTTGTTCGGGCACACGACAAGGGACTTGTTCCTCACGTCCCCGCAATCGAACTTTTTTGACTCTCCCCTCCCTCCCTCCGCTTGTGAGTGGCATCGCACTGACGTAAATTTCAGTTGCCCCCCGCACCACTGTTTGTTCCAGATACAGCCAGGTGCACCGCAATGACGACGACATCTTTTCGTTCTCTTCTCTCCGTATTGTTCCCCGCCCTCTTCCTGTTGCTCCCGTCGGTCCTGACACTCCCGTAAATCCGGTAGCTCCTGTGGGACCTGATGCACCGGTTGATCCTGTTCTTCCTGTTGATCCGGTTGGTCCGCTGCTTCCTGTTTCACCGGTGACTCCCGTAGGGCCTGAAGCCCCTGTTCTCCCTGTTGAACCTGTTGGACCTGAAGCTCCTGTACTTCCTGTTTGTCCGGTCGCTCC
>JBGPYM010000170.1:0-6965 GCA_041493205.1 Bacteroidota bacterium | reverse complement strand
TTCGTCCTGTATGCCGCGGACCATCTTACGGTGTCCGGGGTACCCCAGTATTACGTCACTACAAATATTGAAGCCGGGGTGAAATTCGGTCCGTGGGAGGGGACGGGGATCAAGGTGTATCTGAGTTACCGGAGCGGTCTGGAGCTTTTCTCGCAGTACTTCTCTTCCCGGAGGTCGTTCTGGGGGGTGGGGTTTGCGCTGGATATCCTATAACACCTTTCTCTCTTCTCTGTTCTCTCTTCTCTGCTTTTAGAGCCCCAGTTCGGCCGAGTGTGGCTTAAGGGCCGCAATAACAAATGCTATGTGTTCGTCCAGCGGCACCCCGAGCTCTTCCGCCCCGTGGATGATGTCCTCCCTGTTCACAGACCGCGCGAACGCCTTATCCTTCATCTTCTTCTTCACCGATGACGCTTCCAGGTCGGCGAGTTTGTTCGGCCGGACGAGCGCGCACGCCACAATAAATCCGCACAGTTCATCACACGCGAAGAGCGACCGCGCCATGGGAGTCGCGCGCGCGACGTTCATGGAAGGGACGTGCCCGAGAATGGCGGTTCGGACTTCGTCGGAATACCCTTGCTGCTTCAGAATATCCGAACCTTTGGTGGGGTGATCGGGGAATTCGGGGTACTTCTCGTAGTCGAAGTCGTGAAGCAGTCCGACGATACCCCAGACGTCGGGGTCGCCGCCGAACTTGCCGGCGCAGGCGCGCATCGCCGCCTCAACGGCGAGGGCATGTTTGCGGAGCCCCTCCGTTTTGGTGTATTCATGCAGAAGATCAAGTGCGTTCTGTCGGTCCACGACGGTTCTCCGAAGAGGGAAACATGAAGTGGGGAGGGATAAGATACGGATGCGGCGGGGAAAATCAAAGCAGGGGCGGATCAAACAGCGTGGACGGGGTGAATCTCCTCCTCGATCATGGCAATGAGTTCGGGGATGCTCTTGACCACGGGGTCGGAGAGACCCACCCCGGTACCGAATGCCTTCCCCTCGATCCCGAAGAGGAGGAGATGACGCGGGAGTTTTCCGAGACGTCGAGCGACCTCAATCGCCTCCGCGACGCCGAACGCGTGCGAGGAATAATGGAAGAGCCCGCGGGGAACCTCCTGCGCCGACGCATCAAAACGGTAGACCGCACCCGGGTCCTTTCCCGAGAAGACGGCATCCACGATGATGACGCGGTCGACACCGTTCCAGGCCTCGATCAGCGCACTCCCTTCCCCGGACGCCTCCAGGATTTTCGAGAACCCGGGGTTGCGCCGCTTCACCTCGCGGACGACACAGATGCCGAGCGCATCGTCGTCGCGGAATTCATTGCCGACGCCTATCAGTAACGTCACGTCTCCATTGTCTCTGCCATTCATGGCATGTTCCACGGGCACTACTCCATGTCCAGCCGTACAAAGTGTGTCGCGCAGGATATGCAGGGATCATAGTTCCGGACCGTCTGCTCGCATTTCCACGTGAGCTGCTCCCGCGGCAGGTCCATAAATTTCGTCACAAAGAGCCTGACATCTTCTTCGATCGTCGGCTGGTTCTGCGCGGTCGGCGGAACGATCTTGGCATCACGGATGAGCCCGTCGTCGGCCAGGCGGTACCGGTGGTAGAGCATCCCGCGGGGGGCTTCGCTGGCACCGCACCCCACGCCCGCGCGCGGTTCGATATCGATCGACGCCTTCTGCGGTGGTTCGTACTCCGTGATGATCCGGATGGCTTCTTCGTAGGCATACACCGTTTCAACGGCGCGCACGATGATGCTCTTGAAGGGATTCCTGACCACCGGGCGGAGATTGACGTCGGCGGCGACCTGCCTGGCGAGCGGGGACAGCCGGTCGAAATTCAGGTTGAACCGTGCAAGCGGGCCGACGGCGTAGCGGCCATGGCCCCGTTCGTAACCGTGCAGCGCGTTCGAGTGGGCAAGGTGCCGCTCCTCGAAATGGAACTCATATTCGCGGATGCTGATGTCGAGTCCGCTGCTCGAAACGATCTTTCCCCCGATCATCGGGTACTCGTCAGGATGGCGCAGCGCAACGAATTCGTAATCCACGTCGAAGTCGGGGAATTCGAACCCCGCGACGAGTTTGACCGTCGCAATCGCCTGATCGAGTCCCCATCGCAGGCGATCTACGAGAGTCGTGAGCTCGTCGATCCGCGGCAGCCGGTACCAACCCCCGACGCGCACGTTGATCGGGTGAATTTCACGTCCGCCAAGGAGCGCGACAATGTCGTTGCCGATTTTCTTCATGGCGAGGGCACGGTTGACGACATCCGGCATGTCCCTGGCCAGCATCAGAGCGTCTTCGTACCCCAGAAAATCCGGGGCATGGAGCATATAGATGTGCAGGACATGGCTTTCGATCCACTCACCGCAGTAAAGGAGTCTCCGGAGCGCTGCGAGCTGCCCGTCCACCGTCACGCCCAGGGCATCCTCCATCGCCTGGACGGAACTCATCTGGTACGCGACCGGACAGATTCCGCAGATGCGCGCCGTGATGTCGGGCGCTTCGCTGAACTTGCGTCCGCGGAGGAACGCTTCAAAAAAACGGGGAGGCTCGAAGATGCGAAGTTTAACATCGGCAACCTGGCCGTCGTTGACCTTGACGTACAACGAGCCCTCCCCTTCCACCCGCGCGAGTTGATCGACCTTAATGACGCGGCTATTCATTGGCGTCGCTCTCCTTCCTGAAAGCCTCGGCATAGGCGTTGAACCCCCGGAAGGCGAGCATGATGTCGTGCCTGCTTTCCCCGCACTCTTTCAGCCGTAACGTCAGCGACGCGGTATTTGGATTTTCCATCGGTCCGAAGCACCCGTAGCATCCGCGCTTGTACGAGGGGCAGATCGCCCCGCAGCCGGCCTGCGTCACCGGTCCGAGGCACGGCGTTTCGTGCGCCACGAGCACGCACATGGTGCCGCGCAGCTTGCATTCAATGCACACGCTGTGTGTCGGGATAGTCGGCTTGCGTTTGTTGAGAAACGCATTGAGTACTTCCACCAGCTGATGCTTGTTGATCGGGCAGCCGCGGAGCTCAAAATCAACATGGACATAGGATCCGATGGGCATCGAGCGGTCGAGGGCGTCGATATGTTCCGGCGACGGATAGACAATCCGCACAAAATCCTTCACGTCCTTCCAGTTCCGCAGCGCCTGGATGCCCCCGGCGGTGGCACAGGCGCCGATGGTGATCAGCACCTTACACTGCTTCCGGATATCCCTGATCCGGCCCACGTCATGAGGGGTGGTGATGCTCCCTTCGACAAGACCGATGTCATAAGGCCCTTTCAGGACTCGCCGGCTGGCCTCGGGGAAATTCGCAATCTCTACGGCCCCCGCAATCAGAAGCAGTTCGTCCTCTGCGTCCAGAAGCGACAACTGGCAGCCGTCGCAGGAGGCAAATTTGAAGACCGCGATTTTGGGTTTCCTGTGGGGCATCTCAGAGCTCCTTCCTGTCGAGGAGATGGCGCACGCGGGGAAGGGGGAACACCGGACCGTCCTTGCAGATGAATTCGGGTCCATACTGACAGTGCCCGCAGAATCCGACGGCACATTTCATGTTGCGCTCCATCGAGAGGTAGATCTGCTCCTGCCGGAGCCCGCGGCGGTCGAGCTCGTCGATCGTGTACTTCATCATTGTCTCGGGTCCGCAGACGAACGCCACCGTGGCGGGCGCGTCAAGCTTGAGGTAGGAGAAGAGATTCGTGACGACCCCGATGTGCCCCTTCCACGACGAATCACCGCGGTCGACGGTGACCAGCACCTCGACATTGTGCACTTTTGCCCAGGCTTCCAGTTCGACCCGGTACAATAGGTCGAGCGGTGTGCGGGCACCGTACATCAGGATGATCCGCTCAAACGATTTCCTCTCGCGCAGCAGGGCATAGACAACGGGGCGGAGAGGTGCCAGCCCGATGCCGCCCGCGACGATGCAGACGTCCTTCCCCCGTGCCGCGACGATGGGCCAGGCGGAGCCGAACGGGCCGCGCAGGCCGATGGTGTCGCCATGCTTGAGGCGGGCAAGGCCCGTCGTCAACGTCCCGACGCGGTGAATCGTATGGGCGATCGTACGCGGGTGCGACGCGTCCGAGCTTATGGAGATTGCCGATTCGCCGAGGCCGAAGACATAGAGCATATTGAACTGGCCAGGCAGAAAATGGAACGTCTCTCCCTGCTCGCACGGGTTAAAGGTAAGGGTAAAGGTGTCATCAGTTTCCCAGATCACCCGCTTCAACGTGACCGGACGGGTGATCATCGGATCCGCAACCGCGGTTGCGCTCTCCACCATTTCGTGCGTCATGCGTTGACTCCGGGGACGGTTCCGTACAGGTCGAGGAGCTGGGCCCGTGTCGCCTCCATCCGGCGTTCCATGACCTGCGCCAGCCGGCTGAGCATCTCGTAGCCGAAGTCATGATCGTTCTCGCACTTTTTCCGGAGGCACTCGCCATCGAGAGCAACGGCGCGGACATCCGCGACCGCTACAGCGCTGAAATGCCAGCGGAACGGGGAAATGAGCCACGACCAGCCAAGGACCTCGCCCGGTCCGGCGGTCTGGATCCTGAGCGCCCCGCGGGCGTTCACGTCGGTTTCGAGGGCGATCCGTCCGGTGCGGATGAGGTAGAACTTGTTCGCGACCTCCCCCTCGTGGAGCAGATAGGTTCCCTCCGCAAAATGAACATTGGTGGCGCAACCGAGGAGGATCTCCATGTAATGATCCGACAGGCCCGCGAGGAAGGGGTGCTGGCGGAGGATCTCGGTGAGATTTTCTGTGCGCATTGCCGGCTCCTTATGGATGTACTCCGTTGCCGCGGATGGCCGCAGCCTCCGCGGTGATGTCGATACCCGCCGGACACCAGGTGATGCACCGGCCGCAGCCGACGCACCCCATCGTTCCGAACTGGCCCACCCAGTGCTGAAGCTTGTGCGTCATCCACTGCCGGTAACGGGCGCGGACGGAGGGGCGGACATTTCCGCCTGCGACCCTGGTAAAGTCTGCGGTGAAGCAGGAGTCCCAGCGCCGGCGGCGCTCCGCCTTCGTTCCGGCAAGGTCCGTGACGTCTTCGACGGTCGAGCAGAAGCATGTGGGGCAGACCATCGTGCAGTTGGCGCAGGACAGGCAGCGTTTGGCGACGTCATCCCATTCGGGATGTTCGAAATTGTCGCCGAGTATTTTTGGGAGATCCTTCGTGTTCATTTTTTTGCTTTGCAGTTCTCCTGCGCGCGTCAGGGCGGCCGCGGCCTGCTGCTCTTCGGCGGTTGTCGCGGCTGCATGCGGCACGCTCTCGAGCACCTCTGCACCTTCCGTGCTTCCGGCATCCGCAAGGAAGTAGTGCTGTCCGTCTCCGATCACTTCCGTCAGCGCGATGTCGAATCCCCCCTGCGCCCTTGGACCGGTTTTCATTGAGGCACAGAAGCAATTCCCGCCCGGTTCGGTGCAGTTCACCGCAACGATGAAGCACGCTTCCCTGATGGCGCTGTAGCCGCTGTCGACAGCGTTCCCGCCCAGAAAAACCCTGTCCTGAATCTGAATCGCACTGACTTCGCACGGCCGGACGCCGATCAGGGCGAGCGGGCGCGCCTGGCCGCCATCCTCCGGCGGGGAGACATCGAACGACTTCCCGTTTTTCACCGCCGCGAAGAGCGTGACGCGCGGCGGAAAAAGGAATTTCTTCCAGGACACCGGCCCCATCACGAAACCGAAGAACGCACCGTCGTCCCTGGTCCGAAGCCGGTATGACGCCGGGCCCTGTTCGTCGCCAATGCCCTGCGGGAGATCCCCGATGCCGCGGATCGTGTCAAAAACGATCCCCCCCTCCCGTACGGTCGGACCGGTGAGTACATATCCGCGGGAAGCGATGGTATCGAGGAGTTGTGCGAGCCCTGTCTGGTCTATCCGGTACATGCGTATTCCTGTCAGGATGGAGTAGGGAGCATGGTCTGCACGCCCCCTCTTGCGCTCGCAGAAGGTATGCCAGCATGCGCGGGGATGAATGGCCCCAGAATCACATCTCTGCAGGGCATGAAATGGGTGAATTCCTACTGCTAGGAAGGCTTTACAGCGAGGTTCGCAGATTTGAAAATCGTGGCCGAGTATGTATATTTACTCAACGAACTCTCCTCCCCACGCACACGATACCGCCGGCTCATGACCATCAGCATACTTGCGGTCCTGTTTCTTCTCGTCATCGTCGCAGTCGCGTTTTTCGGATTTAAGGCCATCATCCGGCAGGGCAAAGCTCCCGAAGATCTGAACAAGGAGAAATGCTCACTCTGCCGTGTCTCGTACAACAAGGCACAGCTGGTCGAACGGCAGGTCGGCGACACGCGACTCTACTACTTCTGCCCTTCGTGCATCGGATCGTTGCACAGCGAGCTGATAAGCAAGAACTGAGGATTACGCGGGGGGAGGCTCGGAATCCTGGTGATGCGCCAGGTGGAGCGAGGATGGCGGAAGAAGGAGTGATGCCAGCGCACCTGTAACGATGACGATGAGCCCGGTGAGGAATACCGCGTGCATCGCCTGCGTGAACGCCGTCAGGACGGTCACAAGCTGATCGCCGTTCAGCAACGAGCGCACCTGCGGGGCCAGGAGCTTCTGCGGATCAGCCGAAAATTCCCGCATGCGCGCCGGGAATCCTGCCATCCTCCCTTCTGCTTCCAGAGCTGCAAACTGCCGCAACATCGATCCGGTGACCGCCGAACCCATCACGCCAACCCCCACTGCCCCGCCGATGGTCCGCGCGAGCATCTGTGTGGACGTCGCCACCCCCATGTTCGCAGGGTCCAGACTGTGCTGCACAGAAAGCATGAGTGAGGGCGTCTGGCACCCCATGCCGATTCCCACGGTCGTCACGCAGAGGATCAGGTAGCCCACCGAAGTGTCATACGTGGTGAACAGGGCCAGGACAAATCCGAGCATCATCATCAGCATGCCGAAGCGGATGAGCGGATTTTCGCCCGTGCGGTGCGTCAGCC
>JBGPYM010000265.1:0-4176 GCA_041493205.1 Bacteroidota bacterium | reverse complement strand
GACGGTCGCCGCAACTGGTACCAGAATCAGGATCCTCCCGGAGGCGGCTCCCATCCCACCGACTTCTTTGGAAATGTCGATTCGAGCAACTGGATGGATAGCGCACCGAACACCATCGTCGCGGCGCTCCCGCAGAACTTTGATCTCAACAGCGGCGATCCCATCTATGTGCCGGTAATGGCCTTTATCCCGGCGGGGAAACAGGTGCGCGCCACGCAGGTGACGTTAAGCTGGAACAACACGTTCGCACCGCTTGAGGAAGGGGAAATTCCCGGGGCGTTCTTCAGGAATAAGCTGGTCGCAGGCCAGACAGAAACCTTTTCGTTTACGCCCGGCTCTCCGGTAAACACCGTGACAGTGTTTGACACGCTGAACGGCGGGAGCGGCGGCGCGGGCCCATCAGGAACGATCCCGTACATTGGAACGCTCTTCATCATGAAGTACCGGGGAGACGTTGTGGGCATTGACAGCCTTCGTTTGACGGGCGTCGACGTTCGCGACCAGAATTTCGCCCCCATCAGTCCCCTGGTGGAGGTCACCCCTGGGACAATCAATGTCGGTTCAGGCAGCACGCCCGGATTGCTGGTCGACGTCAAAGTCTATTTGCAGGGGGCATTCAATGGGACCGGACAGGACACGACCCTGCGGCACAATACTCTGCTCCCGCTCTTGCAACCATATAATGCTGTGCCGTGGAACTATGCAGGAACTGAGAACGTAGATCCATCTCAGGGCATCCCGGCAGGCGCAGTCGACTGGATGCTTGTCGAACTGAGGACCGGAACTGCGGCAAATACCGCATTCGCTTGGCGCGCCGGCTGGATGATGACGGACGGTGCGATCAAGGGTACAGCAGGTATAAGTCCCATCGGGTTTCCGGGGCTTGACCCCGGCAATTACTATGTCGTCATCCGGCACAGGAATCATCTCGCCATCATGAGTGCCACGGCGCTGCCCATCAGCTCCGCAAGCGCCAATTACGATTTTACGACCGGCCAGGGACAAGCGTTTGGGTCAAACCCAATGGTTCAAGTTGGGTCAGTGTTCTGCTTGATCGCAGGAAATGGAAACGGGGATGCTACGGTAAATGCTGTCGACCGCAATTCCATCTGGCGAGTTCAAAATGGTAACATCAACGGTTACTACAGTGGTGATTTTAATCTAAATGGAATCGTCAATGCCGTAGACAGGAACACGTATTGGCGGGTCAACAACGGGTTGTTAAGCCAGGTGCCCTGATTCATCGGGTTGCATTTTCACGGAAACCACACATTCATTCTTCGTTTAGACAGGAGAGAAGCCGATGAAACTGGCAAGACTTGCAGGAGGTTTGTTATCCCTGGCCTTTGTGCTTTCGGCGACAGCATGGAGCCAGGCCACATCGTACGACACGAGGTTTGTCGTAGCGCTCAACGATGGCGCCCATTACGATGTCACGGTTCAAGTCAAGGGGAACGGGGGTACCTTTGCATTAGGTACTTCAAATTTCATATTCTCATTCGACGACGTTTCGTTGAGTGCGCCCACGCTTCAAGCAGCTTTAAATTTCAGCGGAGGGGCGTATGCGACAATGGCGCTTGCCGGCGCGGGAAACAGCCGCTCCGTGAATATTGAATTGAACACCGATGGCGCAGGGACAACTGTTCAGACATCATATACAAATGTAGCGACAATTCGATTCACAACACTCAACGCAGCAGGTAGTTCAAATCTCGTTTGGAATATTGCTGGAATCTCAGTGTTCCTCGACGACAATGCAACCGAATTAGCCAAGGGGACTTTTAACAATCTCAACACTTCACCGCTCCCGATCCAGCTTGCGAGCTTCAACGCCTCGGCGCTCTCGCCGACGCAGACGAAGGTGAGCTGGTCGACAGTGAGCGAAACCCAGAATTACGGGTTCGAGGTGCAGCGCTCGGCGAACAAATCGACCGGCTTTGCTTCGCTTGCCGGGAGCTTTGTCGCCGGACACGGGACGACGGTTGACCAGCACAACTATTCGTACATCGACGCCACCGGGGGGTCAGGCAGCTTCTACTATCGCCTGAAGCAGATCGACATGGATGCGTCCGTCCATTACACGGAACCGATACAGCCGACGGGAACGACCGACGTCAAGGATCGTGCGCCGGTTGTCTTCGCGCTGATGCAAAACTACCCGAATCCCTTCAACCCGACCACGGAGATCAAGTTTTCCGTCGAGTATACAGGACGCGCCACGGTGCGCCTCTATAATATCCTCGGTGCGGAAGTGGCGACGCTCTTCGATGGCCTGGCTGAGGCAGGACAGTATTACCGGGTGAGGCTCGACGGCTCCCGCCTCGCGAGCGGTGTCTATTTCTACAGGCTGGAAAGCCAGGGAAAATCCGACCTGAAGAAGATGGTGCTGCTGAAGTAACACGGGCAGTTTTTGTACCAGTAGTCCGATACCCCCTCGGTGTGTAAACGCCGGGGGGGTGTTGTTAGCGTTCCACCTCCCCCACATCACAAGAGACGCACGGCAAATGTCCACCTCCCGAACTCTATTGATCGCATGCGCCTGCCTGGCTGCCTCCCTAGGCCATGCGCAGGTGTCCGAGCGGGGCATTTCGACGACGATGCCCTCGACAGCCACTCCCGCGTTTTATTCCATAGCAAAACCGGGTGAGCTGACCATGCAGGTGAACGTCTGGGGAATGGTCAATCACCCCGGCCGTTACGAGATATCGATCACCACCGATCTCCTGCAGCTCATTTCGCTCGCGGGCGGACCTACCCCGGACGCCGATGTCGATGCGGTAAAGGTCACAAGATACCTGAAGACCGAGACGGGCATCACGCGCGGAGAATACATCGTTGACCTCTCGGATCTCTATCGCGTCAACGAGTCGAGTCTCGTCCTCCAGCCCGGCGACACGATCACCATGGACCGGTCTTCCTGGGTGTCGATCCGGGATATTATCGGCATCGTGACCTCCGTGGCGGTCATCACGGTTTCGGTCACGACCATTGTCAATTCGCGTAGAAACTGACCCGCAAGGTCAGCGCTCGACTCATCCCCCGGTCATTTTAACGAGAGTTGCACCATGAACAATACAATTGCCGACTTCAACCAGGAACCTCTCGACGAGGCGCGCGGAGGGTTCTCCATTCAGGATTACATTTCAACGCTTCTGCGCGGGAAGTGGATCATTCTGGTCGCTTTTGGCGCCGCCGTGTTCATCATGTCGGTGTACACCCTCGTGAAGAGACCGGTCTATGAGTCCTCCTCGCTGGTGCTGGTGAACCTGAAACAGCAGGTCGGCACAGTGTCGCTATCCGATGCGCCCAAGGAAGCGGGCGACATCAAAATCGCCAATGAGCTCGCCATCCTGAAATCCCGACTGCTTGCGGAGGCCGTCGCCCGCGCGCTCCTGGACAGCCCCTGGCTCGATGACACCAAGCACGAAACCCTTCCTGTCGTTCAGCTTTCCGCAACAGAAGGCGCGGAGCAGTCGTACGCACCGGTGTCGGTCATCGCCTCGAGGCTCCGTCGCATGATGGACTTCGCGCCCGAACGTGAATCCGATGTCATCCGGATCATCGCCCGGAGCTCCGATGCGCGTGAATCCGCCGCGCTGGCGAATACCTTTGCCGAGGTGTTCCAGGAACATGAAATGAGCATCACCCGGACCCGGTCCAAGTCGCTCCGGGAGTTCCTCCAGAATCAGGTCAATTCAAAGAAATCGGCCCTGGACCGCGCCGAAAGCGAGCTCAAAACGTACATGCAGGCCTCGGGCGTGGTGTCACTCGACGCACAGGCCAGCCGCGTGACCACCCAGCTCTCCGCTCTCGAAGCAAGCAGGGACGGCGTGGATATCGAGATCGAATCCCTCTCGAAAACCCTGGCGACCTACCAGGAGCGTCTCCCCGAGCAGGAGCGCGAAGCGGTGAAGGTCATGAAGCAGGCCAATGATCCGTATATCAAGCGGATCCAGGAACAGCTGGCCAACCTGCAGGTGCAACGGGACGTCCTGATGAATCAGGATCTCTCCGCCGTCGGGAAGGAAATCTACACCGCGAAGCTGAAAGAAATCGAAGGACAGATCGGCAACCTGCAGAAAAAGCTGGACGAACGGACTTCCAGCTTCCTCCAGGCCGGCCCTTCCGGAGAAGTCGGATCCATGCAGGCCGACCCCGCCGGCTACCTGACGCAGG
>JBGPYM010000174.1:0-6738 GCA_041493205.1 Bacteroidota bacterium | reverse complement strand
GTTGGAATTGATGTCTTCTGTGTCCGGGATCCGCCCGCCCACCACCCCATCCTTGTTGTTTTCCGTTCCGTTGATATAATTGAAATTCTCCCTCGGCGTTCCCACGTCGCCGTTGTTGAAAAGGTAATTATCGCCGCTCGGGTCGGCACCCAGCGTCGGATACAGCGCTTGTTCCTGAACATCGCTGAGCATGTCAAGCCCAACATCCTCTCCTGGTTGGAGCACCCCGTTGGGGCTCGAGCTCAGGACAAGGTCTTCCGAGTTGAGAATCCGGTTGGGGATGACGTCCTCGCTGATGGATCCGAGGTCGATGATCATCTTCCCCCCGGGCGGCGCCCTCTCGACGTACATCCAGAGTTCGATGAAATTGACGTTCTCCTTCAGAAGGTTTACCGCGGAAACAGAGAGCGGTTTCATCACCGAAGCCCAGTTCCTCGTCGGCGTCAATGTCGTCGCAAGGTTCCTGCTGTAGTTGAACTGCCCGCGGGTGAGCGGGAAGTAATGAAAATCGAGCACCGTCTGCTGATTGTTGGCGGCGTTGCCGGGTTTCTTGTTCGGGTATACTTCCGTGATGGCAACATCCGTGGGGAGACGGTTGAACCAGATCATCTTCCCCTTGGAGAACATCTTTGTCGTGTCCGCGGCACCCAGTGTCGCCTGGGCAATGTCGTCGGCGGGTGGGCTTCCCTGCGTCCATTGCAGGTACGAGATGCCAAGCGGTATCGTCCGCCGTGCGCCCTCGAAATCGTCGATGTAAGCAACCCCCTCCCCGCCGTCGCTTGGAATGGTGCTCTTTTTCGTGTTTGGGTCGGGAAGCATATAGGCGGCCTCGCCCGACAGCCGGAGGGACGAGCTCTCGCGCGTACTGATCAGCGGCAACGCGTCGATGGCGCGGGAGAGGAACGGAAGATTGAAGCTCGTCGATCCGTCCACGCCGAAGATCGTATTGTTGTTCGGCTCCTCACCCAGGCGCACCTTGTCGCTCAGCGTCTGCTGGTTCAGGTTCATCACCGTGAAGCCGATGTTCGTCGTGCGCGACAGGGCCAGGTCCCCCCGTGCGCCCAACAGTGTCTTCGATGCCAGGTTAAAGAGATCATTTTGCTCAAATTTTATTTGCAGGTTGGCACCCGGGACGAGCGCAGCTGCATTCTTGATGACAACTTCGCCGATGATGTAGTCTACAGTAAAGTCAATGTTTTGCTGGAGTGCAGCTCCATTGAGGAGCACCTGGACGCTCCCCTCGACCACGTTGAACCCGAGTGAATACCGCGAGGACGCTTCGCCGGTCGCTTTTCCCCGCATGATGTAGCGGTTCCTCAGGCTTTGCTGGGCGAACGTCTGGGTCGTGTCGTAGATCTCAGGGAAGAATAACGACGAATCTGTAACAGCAACCCCCTTGGCCGCGAAGTACCGGGCGATGCCATCCGCAAACGGCCTGAGGTAAGGAAAAATGATCTCAGCGCGTGACTGGTTCACTGTCCTGGCGGGCCGAAAATCAAACTGCCCGTCCCCTGTCGGCGCGGGGGTGTCGTCGCTGTTATACCGATCGACGTTGAGCACGCGAAGGAGAGGCTCATTCTGAATGCTGTTCTGGTCTTCGCTTCCCGGTACGCGCCGGAGGATGTCGAGGGAAAATCCGAGCTTCTTGAGATTGCGTCCGATCCCCTGGACCGGGTAGATGTTTTTCAGCAGTTGCAGCCACGCGATCGAGTACGTCGGACCCGTGGCGATGAGGTTCTTCGGCTTCACCATCTTGAGAATGAGTCGGGCCGTGCTGTCGACCGCCGCATTTCTGTAGAATTCGCCCACCTGTTTGCCGTCGGCCCTGCGGTAGGCAATGGCGATGATCTGCTGGTCTCCGACGTTTGCGTTCAGTGAGATGACGCCGATGTACCCGTCCCCGGCAAGCTCGTACTGCGATTCGTCCAGCCGGACAAACGGGCCGGTTTCGATCTGGCCGGGGATGTCAACGGCATTCCGCAGCGTGCTGTCGTACCCCGCACCGGTTCGCTCGGCGAGATTGATGTAGGCAATCCCGAGCCGCTCCTTCGGGTCGGGAATGCCTCCCTGGCGCTGCACCCACACCTCCGCCTCAACGATCTGTGCGGCACTATTCACCAGAGCCGGTTCGTTCTGGTAATATTGTTCATAGTACCTGATGTAGGAGGTGTCGACGAAGAAGTGATTCGTCGCATATTCGAACGCGCGGAATTCGAACGTCCGTTCCTGCGCGCCTCCCGAGACGGCGACTTCCTTGATCTGTCCCTTTTTCTGGGACGCGAGCGTCGTCAGGGTCAGAGGGCCTGTCTGGAACCGTGCTTTGACGCCGAACAAGGCCGCGCTGCTCCCGATGAATGCGGAGGGAGTGGACAACGATACGTTCCCTGCTTCAACGCTCTGGACGATCTCGTCGTCGTATCCCGTGTACTTTATTTTCAGCTGGTTCTCGTACTCGAACGTCCGGCGCGTGTTCCAGTCGGCAAGGATGTTGAGCTTGTCGCCGATCGTTCCGTTGACGTTGACCTGCACCTCCTGGCTGAAATCGGGCTCGTTGCGGCTCTGGTCAAGCCGGGAGAGGGTGGCCTGATCCGACTTTGTGTTCCGGAACCCCGCCTTGATGTCGACAGCGCCGTTGATGTTCAGGTTGATTTCATCCTTCCCGAAAATGCTGAACAGGGGGTTGGGAGGGACCGGAATCCTGATCTTGGTAATGTTGCTGAGGATGTCGCCCAGGTCGTCCCGTGCGACCATGGCTTTCGGCCTGCGCGCCTCGTCCGCCAGCAACTTGCGCAGTTCGCTCTTGCGGCGGAGGGCAAGATATTCGTCGAAGGAGAGCGTGACGGGAATCTTCAGGTCGGTTCCCGTCATCGCTTCGCTGTAATGCACGCCGGACGAATCGATGGTCATGTCCCTGCGGTAGAGCTGGGAGTGCCGGGCGGCAAACAGCGGATACGTCCGGTCAGGGAATGGATCCACCACGGGTGGCTCCCGGCGTGCGGGCACAAACTGCCGGAGACGGGCCGAGGAGTCGAGGTAGACGACGTACGTCGAGTCTTTGAGGACAAATTTCCTGCGGTTGACGGAATCCCTGCGTGCGGAGTCTGCGCGCGCCGCGACGAGAGAATCGGCGGCGGTCAGGAACGTTCCGGGCGGACGGCGGGTCGTGTCCTGGGGAGCCAGGAGCTGGCCGGGGGGACGGCGCGTTGTGTCCTGCTGGGGAACAAAAGGAAAATCAGCCGGTAGGAACGGACCCGTTACGGGCGCCGGTGCGGCGGCGACAAACACGACTCCGCATGCTGCGGCGGCAAAGAGCGCGGCGGCGGCGAAATGATGCGGGAGGCGCAGAGCGCGTGTCTGGCGGGCGAAGTCCACGTCGATTTTACTTGATGAGTACGAACCCGGCCGGCCACTGTCTGCCGGGGATTGTGTGCGCCGGTTCCGTCCGCGCGCCTGCGCGGAGGGGGTCGCGCTTCACAAATCGTTACCAAGCACTATCGATACGGGACTCCTGGTTTATGCAGAGCGTTCATGAACATACCCAATGGAGGAGACAATATCAAGCAGGCCTGACCGTCCAATAGGAAAAGAAGGCGCGGTGCGGTATATTGTGAGCGGTATGCGCCGCCTTCTCCCACAGAATTTCCTCATCGAACGCTACATCCTGCGGGCCCACGCCGGGCCGTTTGCGTTTTCCCTCGTTACGCTGATGTTCGTCTTCCTGCTGCAATTCATCATGAAGTTCATCGATCAGCTCGTGGGCAAGGGCCTTACGCCCTGGGTGATCATCGAGCTGATTGCCTTGAGCCTTTCCTGGATGCTGGTCCTTGCGGTGCCGATGTCGGTGCTGGTCGCAACGCTCATGGCGTTCGGCGATCTTTCCTCGCGCAACGAAATCACCGCGCTGAAAGCGAGCGGGACGAGCACATACCGCATGATGGCGCCTGTCCTGGGCGGCGCGCTCATCGTGGCGACGCTGCTCGTCTGGTTCAACAATGACGTCCTGCCCGAGACGAACCACCGCCTCCGCACGCTGAGCGTCGACATCAAGCGCAAGAAGCCGACCATCAATCTGCGGGACGGGATATTCTCCCAGGACATCCCGGGATACAGCATCCTCGTACGCAGGACCTTCGAAAATACGAACGACATCGAGGGGGTCACCCTCTTTGACTATACGAATCCCGGGGTGAACGTGACCATCACCGCGGAGCGGGGGACGATTTCATTCTCTCCCGACTTTCGCAAGTTGCTGATGGATCTGTATGCGGGAGAGATCCACGAGCTGGACCTTCAGAAAATGACCGGCTACCGCCGGGTACGGTTCGAGACCCATCGCATCGCCATGGACGTGGAGGGGTTCGATTTCACCCGTTCGGCCGAATCCGCGTTTCAGCGCGGCGACCGGGAACTGGGCGCCCGCGCGATGCTGGTCATCGTCGACAGTCTCACCCATGACCGGGATTCCCTCGTGTCAATGCTGCGCGCGCGCCTCGCACGAAGCGCCGAACTTCGCCTCGAAGGGCGGGCCGACAGCGTCGCTCCCCTCTCCATGTATCCGGGGTTGGAGCGCGCGCCCGTCAACGCGTTGAGCAATGCGCGCGCGTTTAATGCCAGCGTGGTCACCGAGGATTACCGCATCGACGCGCTCGACCGCCAGATCGACCAGTACATGGTCGAGGTGTACAAAAAATATTCGATCCCCGCCGCCTGCCTCGTCTTCGTTCTCATCGGCGCTCCGCTCGGCATCATGGCCCGGCGCGGAGGGTTCGGCACCGCGGCCACGCTCAGCCTCGGATTCTTTGTCTTCTACTACGCCTGCCTCATCGGCGGGGAAAAGCTCGCCGACCGCGACCTGGTGTCCCCCTTCATCGGCATGTGGCTGGCCAATATCCTCATCGGGCTCATGGGCGTCTACCTGACCGTACGCGTGGCGCGCGAGACCGTCGTGATCAACTGGAGCCTGGCCCGGCGATTCCTGCCCGCCCGCTGGCGCGCGCGATTCAGCGCCGGAGAGGAAGGCGCCGGGATTCCGTGAAAATCGTCGACCGGTATATCATCCGCCAGTTCCTGACGACGGCCCTCTTCTCCCTGCTGTCGGTGCTCGTCGTGTTCCTCGTCATCGACGCGATGGAAAAGCTCGACGACTTCATCGACAAGCAGGCCGGGATACAGACGATCCTCCTCTATTACCTCTATTTTGTCCCCGAGATCATCAAGCTCATCATGCCGGTCGCGATGCTGCTCGCGAGCCTCTTCGTCACCGCCCGGCTCTCAACGCAGAACGAGCTGACCGCCATGAAGTCGAGCGGCGTGAGCCTCTACCGGCTGATGATTCCCTATGTTGCCGTCGCGCTCGTCGTGAGCCTGCTGTCGATCTGGTTCACGGGCTGGATCGTTCCGCTCGCCAACCAGAAAAAATTCACAATTGAACGAGTCTATCTGCATAAGGATGTCGTGAACGCCTCCGGATCGAACATTTACATCCAGGACAGCAGAACGCGCATCCTCTCCATCGGCTATTTCGACGATAACCGGAACGTTGCTTCGCGCATCAGTATTCAGGACTTCAACCCGTCCGACCCCACCATGATGGTCGAGCGGGTCGATGCCATCAGCATGATCTGGGATTCCACGACGCACGGCTGGGTGCTGAACACCGGGACCCGGCGGTGGTTCGACGGCGAGAAGGAACGCATGGAACAGTTCACGGCACAGTCGCCCGGCCTGCTCCACTTCAATCCGGACGATCTGCGGAAAAAGCAGGAGAAGCCGGACGAAATGGATTACTACACGTTGAAGCAATTCATCAGCAACCAGCAAGACGCCGGCCAGGACGTTGCCCGCTGGCTCGTCGACTTTTACAGCAAAATTTCGTTCCCGTTCGCGAGCGTCATCGTCGTTCTGTTTGGCGTCCCGTTTGCATCACAAAAACGTCGCGGCGGGGTCGGCGTACAGCTCGGCATCAGCCTTCTCATCTGCTTCATCTACCTCATCTTCATGAAGGTGAGCCAGGTCTTCGGGTACAACGGCGACATCAACCCGCTGCTGACCGCCTGGTCCGCAAACCTCCTCTTCCTCGCCGGCGCCGGTGTGGTCATCCTCCGCGTCCAAAAATAGAACAAAACACCGCGGTGAATCTTCCCTAAAAGCCATAACGCAGATTCAGTACCGAGACGGTCCGCGGGCCGGAGGCCGTCGGGATGGTCCTCACCCCCATCTCCGCGTGCAGCCCCCGGTTGTATGCGCCCGCCGAAAATGCCGCATCGATGGAACTGATCACATGGTTGACGACGGCGATGGTGACCATCGTCGTGGCAGTCTCGTAATATCGGTTTGCTTTCCCCCGCTCATCCGCATAATACACAAACCGCGCCGTCAACTGATCGCCATAGTTGAAGGTGGGCGGCGCATCGTCCCATCCCTGGTTGAATTGCGGATACTTCCCGATAAGCTCGTAGTACTGTTGCTCGCCGTAGGGGGGCAATGTGTGGGAGTAATACGTGCCTATATCGCGCTCCATCCGATTCAGCACAGCCCAATTGACCTGCTCCCAGGGAGGGCGTCCTTGTGTCCCGGGAACAATAAGCCCGCTGTAATCGCCGCTGGCCGGCGCGAGGTGATCGCGCGCGTACGTGGCATAACTTACGACGCTCCAGTGGGCGTTCGCATAGTCCTGGAAGAAATCGGTTTGCCGGTCCCCCTTCTTATCGTAGGTGTACGCAAAGATCCAGACCGCCG
>JBGPYM010000080.1:0-12057 GCA_041493205.1 Bacteroidota bacterium | reverse complement strand
CAGAGCGCGCCCTCCTGCTCATAGGCGAGTCCTTTCGCACGCAGCGCATCGATGACTTCGGTCACCTTGCCCTGTTCGTAGAGCCAGTTCTCATTGTAAAATGACTGAAACTCGATACCAAGCGCCTTCAGGGTCTTCTTGATGTCGGCGAAAATTTCCGTCTCCGCCTGCTCTTTGAATTTACCTTCCGCGGGTTCGCTCCTGAGCCGGTCGCCGGACACCTCGACGAGATGGCGGGCGATGTCCCGGATGTATTCGCCCTGATAGTAGTCGTCGGGGAACGGGTGAGACTCACCGAGGAGTTCGAGGTAGCGGAGCCGGACCGAGTCGCCAAGGACCCGCATCTGCCGCCCCGCATTATTAAAGTAATATTCCCGTTCGACGCTGTAGCCGGTCCATTCCAGCAGCGTGGCGATGGTGTCGCCGAAGACTGCGCCGCGGCCATGGCCGACCGTCAGGGGACCGGTGGGGTTGGCACTGACAAATTCCACCTGCGCTTTTTTGCCGGCGCCGGGTGCGGAGCGCCCGTAGCGCTCCCCGCCCCGCAGAAGTTCTTCAAGCTGCCGCAGATAGTACGTGTCGGCGAATGTAAAATTGATGAACCCCGGGCCGGCGACTTCGGTCTTCGCAACGAGGGACGGATCGAGCGCAGCGCCGGTCAGAATCGCGTCGGCCAGGTCGCGCGGCTTCCTGCCGGCGGCCTTCGCAGCCAGCAGCGCGATGTTGGTGGTCAGATCGCCGTGACCGGCCTGCCGGGGTACTTCGAACGACACCGGTGCGGAGGGGGTGATGCCGAGTTGCCGGAGGGCCGCGGTGATGCGTTCGCGGAGGTACGACCTCATGATGCCTTGGCAGCCTTTTTCTTCGGTGAAGTTTTCTTGGCGAGTCGCTGCCGGCCCGACGGGCGCCGTCCGGGGGAAGGCGGCTTGTCTTCCAGGCGGGACATACGGGCGTCCCCCCAGAGCTTTTCAAGAGCGTAGAAGGGGCGCGTGTTCCTGTGGAAGATGTGGAGCACCACGTCGACATAATCGAGCAGCACCCAGTTGGGGCTCCCCGATTCCTTGTGCCAGGCCCCGACACCCTTTGCCTCCATGCCGTCCTCAACCGCATCTGCGATGGCCTTGATCTGCACGTCGGAATCCGCAGAGCAGACGATGAAATAGTCGGCCATGCTCGTGAGTCCGCGGAGGTCCATGATGACCACGTCTCCGGCCTTCCGGGTGAGGGTTTGTCGGGCGATCGCCTTTGCAAGGGTTGTCGAGTTCAATGCGTGTGTCCTTACTGTGATGGTTTTAGTGAGCCATAGTCACGGCCGATGACGACCGAGACATCCACAAAGTAATCGCGGTTAATCTGATGAATGATATTCTGGCGTGCGACGCCGAGAGCGTATGCCACCTTTTCCGCCGCCGCGCCGTCGCCTGTCCGGTCGACGACAAGCGTTTCCTTCACGTCGAAGCTCTTGTAGTTGCTGATCTCGACGATGTCGAACCCTCTCGCCCTGAGATACGCAGTCACGGTCGTCGCCGCACCCGGAGCACCGCACCCGTTCAGCACGTCGATCTGAATGATGGTACCCGGCCGTGCCCCCTCCCGGGCGGGATCGACCGGAGGGTGAACAAACGTCCGGTTGATGAACGCATAGCCGAGGAAGACGACGAGCAGGGCCAGAGCGCCGATGACGGCGTTCAGGGCGAGGACGCGGGGGTTCTTCCGGGCAAATGCAGTGCGGCGGGTCGGTGCGGCCGGCGATGTACTGCCGGATGTTCTCATGCCTGAGACGGTACTACAAACAGCGCGGGTGCGGTTCCTTTGTTCAGAATCCGTTCTCCCCGTACCACGAGTGATAGAATGGAGAGTTGAAATAGCCGTAGGGAATCTGACGGTACTGGAACTGAACGGACACGTTTTCCCACGGGCGATAATTCACCTGGGCACGGCTCAGGTAAATGCCGCTGAAGTCCTTCGATCCTTTTGCTCCGAACGTCGAGAAAGAATTGAAGGGGGAGTAACTCATGCTGACGTCCGCCCGGGCATCGAGGTTATCGGCAAACTGATACATCATGCTGTTGGTATACGTCCCCAGGCTCATCCCCTGCCCCCCGATCGTCTGATACGACAGATCGAAGGAATGGTGCATGCTGAACCTGTTCGGGTCGAACCACCCGAAGAAGAGCGACGAAGAGGGCTGCGCGATCAGGCCGCCGGACGACTGGGCTTCCCGTTCGATCTGACCCTTGAACTGCGCCTGGACCCCTGAAGCCGCACAGAGCAGCATCCCTGCAAGCACAACCACTGTCAAAGTCTTCATTTCCCTCTCCTCCTGGACTGCTCCATGATACAGAAATGGTGGGGTTTTGTCAACTCCCGCGGGCGGCGAGAACCCGCCGGGCTTCCTCGAGCTGTTCCGGGGTGTTGACCCCGCCGATTTCCACGGGGTCATCTGCAACAACAGCGGCAACCGGAAAATTGTTCCTCCAGAAGTACCGGAACACATCGGTAAGATAATACTCTTTCTGCTGATTATTGGGCGTGATATGGTGGAGGCCGTCAAACAGCTTGTCCGCATGGAAAACGTAGATGCCGGAGTTGATCTCGCGAAGGGCACGCTGATCCGGTGTCGCGTCCTTATGCTCGACAATCGCGGTCACGCGCCCGTCGCCGTCGCGCAGGATGCGGCCGTATCCGGTCGCGTCGTCCAGAATCGCCGTGAGGACGGTGGCGGCGGCCTGCGACGACCGGTGAGCGTCGATCAGGTTGCGCGTGGTCGCATCACTCAGCATCGGCACGTCACCCGAGAGGACCAGCACGTCGCCTCCAAAGCCGCGCAGCGGCGCCTCCGCCTGCATGACCGCGTGGCCGGTCCCGAGCTGGGGATTCTGTTCGACACACATCGCCGCCGGTGCGACGGCGCCAAGACGGGCGATGACGCTCTCCTTTTGCCAGCCCACGATCACAACGATCCGTGAAGCGTTCAGCCTCCCGGCCAGCTCTACGACCCATTCCACCATGGGACGGCCGTTGACGTCGTACATGACCTTTGCGATCGCGGGATTATTCATGCGCGTTCCCTTGCCGGCAGCCATGATCACCACCGCGAGATCCCTGTCCATGCGTTCCTTATGTCCGTAGGTGAATGTTGTCAATCAGGCGGGTGTTCCCGAACCTGACGGCGAGCGACACCAGGACAGTTGCGCCGTCGGGAATCTGCCGGAGTTCCAGAAGCGATTCACCGTCCGCCACGGAGCAATAGTCGATGACACCGCCTGTCCCGGATTCAATCATTGTCCGGATCGCCCGGACGACCGATTCTCCCGATCGCTCCCCGGCCCGTATCAACTCTTCCGCGCGGCAGAGCGCCGCGAACAGGACCGGCGCTTGGCGCCGCTGATCGGGTGTCAGAGAGGCATTGCGGGAGCTGAGCGCGAGTCCGTCGGATTCACGGACAGTCGGCACCACGATCAGTTCAATATCGAAGCCCAGGTCCCGGATCAGCCGGCGCACGACCGCGACCTGCTGCGCGTCCTTCTGCCCGAACACCGCGACGTGGGGAGCGGTGGCGATGAAAAGCTTTGCGACGATGGTCGCCACACCGCGGAAATGCCCCGGACGTGCGGCTCCCTCAAGGGGAAGCGACACCTGTTCCACGGACAGATAGGTCTGATAGCCGGGTCCGTACACCGCCGCCGCATCGGGCGCAAACAGGATGTCCGCACCGGCATCGCCGGCACGTGCAGCATCACGATCGCGATCCCGGGGATAGCGGTCGAAGTCCTCGCCCGCGCCGAACTGGGCGGGATTGACGAAGAGCGTCACGACAACAACGTCCGCCCGTGAGCGCGCCTCGCGGATCAGCGTCAGGTGCCCTTCGTGCAGGGCGCCCATGGTCGGGACGACGGCAATGCGCCGGCCGGCGCGCCGGAGCGCGTCGG
This sequence comes from Bacteroidota bacterium, assembly GCA_041493205.1. Classification (GTDB taxonomy): domain Bacteria; phylum Bacteroidota; class Ignavibacteria; order UBA10030; family UBA6906; genus JBGPYM01. Next base: position 8,125 of record JBGPYM010000080.1, on the reverse strand, counting down.
CGTCATGCTGCATTCCCCGGGGATCGGTGAGTATCTTCATGCGCGGCGGGGGGGGTGGATCATGAGGTCAGATAGCCGAGGAGCTGGGCGACGGTCCCGCGGAGGTCTTTCCGGTGGACAACCATATCGACGAACCCGTGGTCCAGCAGGAACTCCGCACGCTGGAAACCGGGAGGAAGGTCCTTGCCGATGGTCTGTTTGATGACGCGCGGACCGGCGAATCCGATGAGCGCCCCCGGCTCCGCGATGATCACGTCGCCGAGCATTGCGTAGCTTGCCGTCACCCCGCCGGTGGTGGGATCCGTGAGCACCGAGATGTAACCGACCCCCGCGTCGGCGAGGCGCGCGAGTTTCGTGCTGGTTTTCGCCATCTGCATCAGCGACAACGCTCCCTCCATCATCCGCGCACCGCCGCTGGAGGAGACGATCATGAGAGGGGTCTTCGACTTGTATGCCCGGTCGATGGCGCGGCCGATCTTTTCGCCGACGACCGACCCCATGCTTCCGCCGATGAATGAGAAATCCATTGCGGCGAGCACCACCGGCCGTTTCTGAATGGCGCCGGTTCCCCAGCGGACCGCGTCATAGAGCTTGGTTTTCTTGATCGCTTCCGGAATCCGGTCCCGGTACCTTTTGGTGTCGACGAACTTGAGCGGATCGGCTGACCGCATCCTGCGGTCGTACTCCTTGAAGGATCCCTCATCCAGAAGGATTTGTATGTACTCCCGGCTTCCAATGCGGAAGTGGGCGTTGCACTTCACGCAGGTATAGAAATTTTTCTCCAGTTCTGTGCGATGGATGATTTCTCCGCACTGCTCGCACTTAGTCCAGAGCCCGTCCGGGATCTCCTTCTTCTGTGTTTCGGACGCGATGTTTTCCTTGGAGCGTTTGAACCACGACATGGGAGTACCGTCCTGTCTGTTCTTAGCGGGTCTTCAGAAAGAAATCCTTGATGTACCTCGGCTCGAGCGTCGCTGCGTTGTCCGGGCCCCCTGTCCGCATCATTGCACCGCCGAGGAGCGCAACCGCCAACGCGCTGCACCGCGAGGCCTCTGCGGACGCGGCACGCGCCGGGCCGGGGAATGCCGCGATCACCTTGAGGGCCGCATTGCCCGCCACGACCACCTCCCTGTCCCCCACCACACGCCCGAGCTCTGCGACGGTCATTGCCGCCGCATCCCAGACGGGAGTGACCTCTCCTCCCTGCCGCACAAAGAGCTGACAGTAGATCTCATCCCGGCGGGCGTCGAGTGCGGAGAGGATGGCGGCGCCATCCGGTATGCCATCGACCTCCGCGGCATGCAGCGCGAGCGCAGCAAGCGTCGGAACCCCGATCATCGGGAGAGACGCCGCATAGGCGAGTCCCTTCGATACACTCACCCCGATCCGCAGGCCGGTGAACGAGCCGGGACCGATCGAGACTGCGATGACGTCAACAAAACGGAGAGCGATGCCGGAGCGGTGGAACACATCATCGATCTGTCCGACGAGCCGTTCTGCATGGATATTCTGACTGTCGAGAACCGCCTCCGCCGCCACTCTTCCGTCGACGACCACAGCGGCAGCGCAGACCGACGTCGCCGATTCCACACCCAGGACGGTCACGCGCGGGCCTCGGTGCCCGCGTCGATGAGAACCTCCCGCTCCGTGTCGCCGGCGCCGTGACCCAGCGTGACGCGGACGTGCGACGGCGGGAGCAGGTCCGCGGCATGTTCGGCCCATTCGATCAGGCAGATGCAACGCACGTTGAAGTACTCGTCGAGCCCCAGATCGGCGATTTCCCCCCTCCGGTCGATCCGGTACAGATCCACGTGTGCCACCATCCCGAAGGGGGCGGGATATTCGTTAATGATGGTAAACGTGGGGCTCGTCACACGGGCGGTGACACCGAGCCCGTCGCAGACGCCGGCGACGAAACGGGTCTTGCCGCTGCCGAGCGTGCCGATCAGCGCAACCACGTCGCCCGGCCGGAGCGACCGCGCGAACGTCCGTCCCAGCGATTCGGTCTCTTCCGCCGAGCGCGAGACCTGCCTGATCATCCGCGCGGCTCCATCCGGACCACCGGCAGGATCATTTCTTCCATCGAGGCGCCCCCGTGCTGGAAGCTGTCGCGGTACTGGTTCAGGTACTTGTGATAGTCCGTCGGATAGACGAAGTAGTAGTCTTCCTTGGCGACGATGTAATTCGTCGCAACCCCGCGCTTCGGCAGCCGGAACTCAAGGGGGTTCTTGACAAAGATGGCGGCCTTGTCCTCACACTTCAGGTTCCGCCCGTACTTGTAGCGCAGGTTCGTCGATGCTTCCCGGTCGCCGAGCACCTTGGAACCCCGGAGACTCCGGATGCTTCCGTGGTCGGTGGTCAGGATGATCGTGACGTTCGGGTTGCGCGCAAGCGTCTTGAGCATCCCGAAAAGCGACGAATGGAGGAACCAGGAGCGGGTCAGCGACCTGTACGCCGATTCATCCGGCGCGATTTCTTTCAGCAGGGATGAGTCGGACCGGCCGTGGGCGAGCATGTCGACAAAGTTGACGACGATCGACGTGAGCTTCGACTGCGTATAGGAATTGATGGTGTTTTCGACGTTGCGTCCGAACTCCGCGTCGAGAATTTTGATGTATTTCGCCTCGGGTTTCAAAACGATTTTCCGCCGTTCCAGAAGCTTGTCGAGGAACTGCCGTTCGTAGCGGTTCCGGCTGTTTTCGTCGTCCTCGCTTTTTTCCCAGAGCTCGGGAAACCGGAGCTCGAGGTCGGAAGGGAATGACCCGCTGAAGATGGCATTCCGGGAGTACGGCGTCGCCGTCGGCAGGATGCTGAAATAGAACTCCTTGGTGATCGAAAAATATTCGTTCAGGAGCGATTCCATGACCAGCCACTGGTCCAGCCGGAGACAGTCGATGACAAAAAAGAACACCGACTTTCCCGTCTGGAGCTCGGGGATGACATACCGGTCCACCACCTCCAGGGAGAGCGCCGGCCGCCCGTCCGTCCGTTCCACCCAGTCGCGGTAGTTCCGCTCGACGTACTTGCCGAACGCGAGGTTGCACTCGCGGATCTGGTCGAGCAGCGTTTGTTTGAGACCGAGCTCGGGATGTTCATCAAGCTCGAGTCCCCAGCCGACGAGCTGATGATAGAGGGCGATCCACTGGTCATGCGTAAGGTCCCCCATCAGCGCCAGGGAGATCTCGTTGAACTCCTGGATGTAGTCTTTCGACACCGCCGCGCCCGCGATTTTCCGGCCTTCCAGGAACTTCTTGCATGCCATCAGCACCTGGCTCGGATTGACCGGTTTCGTCAGATAATCGCTGATTTTAGAGCCGATGGCCTCCTCCATCAGTGTTTCTTCCTCGTTCTTTGTGATCATGACGACGGGAAGTGCGGGACGAAGCTCTTTAATTTCGGCCAGCGTCCGGAGGCCTCCCATCCCCGACATCATTTCGTCGAGGAAGACGAGGTCATACTCCGCCTCCTTCACCATGGCGATTGCGTCCTCACCGTTGGTCGCCGTTTCCACGGCGTATCCTTTTTCGATGAGAAAACGGACATGCGGGCGGAGCAATTCGATCTCGTCGTCCACCCAGAGAACCTTTCCCTTCTGTTCCTCAGCCATTGTCTGTCTGCCCTTCTTCTGTACTCACGTGAACCCGGCACATCGTATCAGAGTAGCGATTTGCCCGCCCGAAATCAACTCCGTTTGTTTTCCACTCTTCACTGAATCGCTATGTGTATGTCGAGTCCCGCTTCGTTCGTCGTATTTCCCGGAATTCTCGAACCGGAATCATCGGGGGCGATCTTCGTGTAGCGGTAATAGACCGATGCCGTGACGCGCAGGCTCAGCACATATTTGATGCGCGGTTCGATGACTGTGCGCGTCGTGCCTTCCAGAGGCTCCCCGTCGGTGTTGATGTCAAGTTTTGTAACATCATATGTCCGGCGCGAGTTCTTTGTCACGGAATACGAGGCGCTAATATCGATATCATTGTTCAGGGAGAGGCCGAAGAAAGGAATCTCGAAACCTTTGCGTGAATACGACGCAGTGACAGAGATCTCCTGGGCAAGCGTCTCGACGATATTGCGCGAGGACGTCGCGAGGTCGTACGATGTGCTCGTATTATACCGCAAGTTCGCGCCAAAGCTTCCCTTGAGGAGCTCTTTGAATGTGAAGTTTAATCCGACGAGCGGCGAGAAGCCGTACGCGACGCGCTGGCCGTCCGTGCGCTCGCCGCCGCCGCCGGGCCGGTTCTGATACTGGCGCGTATAATTCGAGTTGTACGAATGATCGAGAGAGAGGCGGCTGACGAAGTTGGCGAAGAGCGGAAGTTTTTCCAGCCCGTCCCAGCGCAAACCCCAGTTGATGCGCGGATAATACTGCCCGAAGACCTTGCGGAGAAACGGGAGCGCCTCGAAGCCTTCCTCAAACGCCTTTCCCAGTTTTTCCTCGTCGCTCATGGTGTCGTCCCGGTTCGCCTTCAGCTCGCCGTACTTCTTGCCGACCTCCTTGAGACTCGTCTTGAAGACTCCGAGGAAGAGGACGTTGGGGAACGTCAGGAATGAACGGTCGACGCTCCCGGTGACTGTCTGGTTGACCACGGTCGGGATCCCGAGGAGCGTGTCGGTGAGGACGTTCTGGGTCCGGTTGTACGACCAGCCGACGCTCCAGTTGAGGTCCAGCCTTGCTCCCTCCCAGAGATCCCGGGAAGTCTTGAAGGCGAGCCGGTTGGTCTGACGATACGTGTTGATCAGCACTCCGCCGCGCGCGCGGGTGCCTGGTTCCACGTCCCACCCGAAGAACGGGAACGTCGACCGCGGTCCAAAGTTCGTCAGTTTTCCGCTCGGATCGGAAATCAGGCCAAGTTGATAGAGCCGCGAAGGGCCGTACTCGGGGATCGCGTCCTGGAAAAACGGGAGCCTGCCCCAGAAATTCACGAAGCCCGTCCGACCGATCACGCCGCTGTTTTGCGCAGAATTCGACTGTGTGAACTGGACGTTGACGTTATCGTAATCGAGCAGCGGAATCTTGATGAACACTTTGAGCAGCGTCTTGAGCTGCCCCAGGGTCTTGTCCAGGCCTGCAGGTTTCTGCACGGTCGTCGCTGTATCCGCCGCCGCCGCGGAGTCGGCCGACGATGCAGCGGCCTCGCTGCTCCTCCGCCCGCGCGACACGGGAACGGGTGCCTGCGCCTGGGGCCTGTCTTCAAACAAAGGATCGAACATCTGTTTCAGCTTGAGATTCATCCCGAGGCTGATGTTGTTCGAGAACCCGGCGGATTTCCCGAGGTCGCCGCTGGTCAGCGTATTCTGCCAGCTGTAATCGACGGAGTAACTCGCCGAGAGATCGAGGAATTTCTTGATGTTGAGAATGTTGGGAATATTCGGTTTGCTGTTGAACGTCGTGTGCTGGGAATACCGGACGTCGTCCCCGAAATTGACCACCTTGCTCCCGAAGAAGATGTCGCTGATAATCTGCGAGAACGATCGTTGCTGCCGTGATGCATCGAGCTCGAAATTCAGGAGGCTCGACTCCACGGACAGGTTGTAATCCCCCGTCAGGTTCGTGAGTCCCCCTTCGGTCAGCTTCCAGGAAAATCCCATCGACCGCGAGGCCGTGAACTGGCGCGAGGTGATCTCCTGTGCCCCCGCCGCGCGCTGCAGCGACACGTTGCGCGAACGGGATGCGGCAAACGACCAGTTGAATCCGGTCATCGGAAAGTAAATCTTGAAATTCTTGTACTCGTCCAGCAGCCAGATCCCGTCGAACAGGTCCTTGAACGGCATGAAGTAGTAATCCGGAGGGAGTGTCACGGCGTACCCCATGCGCGCCGTCCACCCCCACGCAACGTTGCTCACCAGCGACGGGTTTCTCTCGGTCGACCGGGTGTAGTTAAAGCCGAAATTCAGTTTGTTGAACGTGTCCCGGATATACCACGCCTGCGACGGGAGGGCGATCCGGAACGACGGCACGGCGTATGTGTCGCTGACGCGCCGGGATTGGGATTCAAAGATGAGCTGGGTGGCCGCGGCATCGGCTTCGGCCACCGATTTTTGTTCACGAATCAGCTTTGCCCTCCGCTGGGCTGCCGCCTCGTTGACGTCGATGTCGGAGTTCGGCAGATACTTCGGCTTTGTTTCCGATTCTGTGTGAGAATAGGAGAAGGGGATGGAGGTCCCCACCCACTCGTCGGGGAACAGCTTCTCGATCTGGACGCTGGTAGCGAGCCCCCAGTTCGTGCTCAGCTGACGCGATCCGAATCGCTGCTCGAGCGAGTGGAACGCGGGATCGACACGCGAATAATTGAACGAGACCGTACCGAGGTCGGCGAGTTTCAGCTGCGAGTCGAACCGGTACGCCCACCCCGGCGTGTTGTCCACTGAAATCAGCCGGAGTTCGTCGAACCAGACCTCGCCGACGAGCGGGTTGACGGTTCCCTTCCCGAGCGGATTCTCGACACCGATGGAGAGGTAGACGATCTGGGTGAGCGAAGGGCGGCCGAAAATGCGATACCCGGACCCCGGCGGCCCGTCGGGGACCGGGAAGTACGGCGAGATCACGTTCACGGAATCGACCAGTTCCTTTATGGCGGTCAGGTTCTGGAACTTGATCGCGATTTCATTGAGCGCGTCCCACCCGGGATGAACCGGGGCGCTGTATTCGTAGAAGTTCAGACTGTCGAGCCCGAAGCGGAAGTAAATTTTGGCGTCGTAGTTGTTCGGACCGGCGTAATGGAAGTTGTCGTCGCCGTGGACGAACATTTTCATCGTCCGGTAACTGAAGAGGTCAAGGGCTTTGTACGTATAAAACTTGACCGCTTCGCGCGACTGACCGTCCTGGAGCCCTTTGAGCAGCAGGACGAGTGATTGTTCGTTCGCCTGGACATCTTCGTCCGGCCGGGTCTTGTCCCTTTCACGGAGCACGCCGGGAGGGCTCTGGTAGTTCGGGTTCTCTTCGACGCCGACAACGGTCACCGCGAACGACGTGTCGTTCTCGTCTTTCGACTGCTTCTGCCACTGGTTGCCGACCAGGTTGAAGTCGGCGATGCGAACGACGGTCGTGTCGGTGTTCAGGAACCCCACCCGTATGAACTCGATGTTCTCGAATGTGGGGGAGCCGACGGTACGCGTGATCTCACGGATGGGGATGCGGAACTGATACCACCGGCGGGAGCCGCTCCGGGGATCGCCTCCCCCTACGATCCTCGGGTTGCGCAACGCAACGGTATCAAGGGAAAGCTCATACTGGAAATAGGAGTTTGCCAGATCGACGATGCCGTTGGAATTGATGTCCTCACTGTCCGGGATCCGCCCCCCCGGCCCGTCTTTGTTGTTCTCCGTTCCGTTGATGTAATTGAAGTTCTCCCTCGGCGTTCCCACGTCGCCGTTGTTAAACAGATAGTTGTCGCCGCTCGGGTCTGCGCCCAGCGTCGGATACAGCGCCTGCTCCTGAAGATCGGTGAGCATGTCGAGTCCGACATCCTCGCCATCGTTTATCACCCCATTGGGGTTTTTCCCCAGGACAAGGTCCTCGGAATTGAGAATGCGGTTGGGAATGACGTCCTCGCTGATGGATCCGAGGTCGATGATCATTTTGCCCCCGGGGGGCGCCTTCTCGATGTACATCCAGAGTTCGATGAAATTGACGTTTTCCTTCAGAAGGTTGACTGCTGAAACCGAGAGGGGTTTCATCACGGAAGCCCAGTTTCTCGTGGGTGTCAGTGTCGTCGAAAGATTCCTGCTGTAGTTGAACTGTCCGCGGGCAAGCGGGAAGTAATGAAAATCGAGCACCGTCTGCTGATTGTTGGCGGCGTTGCCGGGTTTCTTGTTTGGGTATACTTCCGTGATGGCGACGTCCGTGGGGAGACGGTTGAACCAGATCATCTTCCCCTTGGAGAACATCTTCGTCGTGTCCGCGGCGCCCAGTGTGGCCTGGGCGATATCGTCGGCCGGCGGACTTCCCGGCGTCCACTGCAGGTACGAGATGCCGATGGGTATCGTCCGCCGCGCTCCTTCGAAATCATCGATGTAGGCGACCCCTTCCCCTCCGTCGCTCGGAATCGTGCTCTTTTTGGTATTCGGATCGGGGAGCATGTAGGCGGCCTCGCCCGACAGCCGGAGGGACGAACTCTCGCGCGTG
>JBGPYM010000119.1:0-9094 GCA_041493205.1 Bacteroidota bacterium | reverse complement strand
TTCGACTGTGCGCGCTTCGCGCGGGTGGAAGAGTGGAGGGGCCGGATGTTCGCGGGAGAGGCGGTCAATTGCACCGAAGGCCGGTCCGTGTTGCATTGCGCCCTCCGTAACCGTTCCGCAAGGCCGGTGCTTGCCGCTGGGAAGGATGTGATGCCCGGCGTCCGGCGAGTGCTCGCGCAGATGCGCGCGTTCAGCAACGCTGTGCGCACCGGTGCCTGGCGCGGGCACACGGGACAGCCCGTCCGCGACGTCGTCAACATCGGCATCGGCGGCTCCGATCTCGGCCCGGTGATGGTGACCGAGGCGTTGCGCCACTATGCGCGCCCCGGCCTCCGGGTCCACTTCGTGTCGAATGTGGACGGCACGCACATCGCGGAAACGCTGCAGGGGTTGGACCCGGCATCGACTCTCTTCATCATCGCCTCCAAGACGTTCACCACGCAGGAGACGATTGCGAACGCGTTGACGGCGCGCGCGTGGCTGCTCCGGGCCGCGGGAGACCGCGCCGCGATCGCACGGCACTTTGTCGCCCTCTCCACCAACAGGAAGGACGTCGCCGCCTTCGGGATCGACCCGGAAAACATGTTTGAATTCTGGGACTGGGTGGGGGGACGCTACTCGCTCTGGTCTGCAATAGGCCTTGCCATCGCCGTCGCGGTGGGCATGGATCAATTCGATGCGCTGCTCGACGGCGCATATGCGATGGATGAACACTTCCGCACGGCGCCGCTGGAGAAGAACCTCCCGGTGATTCTCGCCATGCTCGGAATCTGGTACGCCAATTTCTTCGGCGCGGAAACGCATGCGATCCTTCCGTATGACCAATCCCTGCACCGGTTTCCGGCCTACCTCCAGCAGGCGGACATGGAGAGCAACGGCAAATACGTCACGCGCACGGGCAGGCGCGTTGACTACAGCACGGGGCCGATCGTGTGGGGAGAGCCGGGAACGAACGGCCAGCACGCATTTTTCCAGCTCCTGCATCAGGGGACGCGACTGGTCCCCGCCGACTTCATTGCTTCCGCCTCGACACACAATCCCGTGGGGAACCACCATGCACTGCTCCTCTCGAATTTCTTTGCGCAGACGGAGGCGCTCATGAACGGGACGACGGAGCCGGAAGCGCGCGCGGAACTTGCCGCATCAGGCATGGACAGGGAAGCACTTGAACGCCTGCTCCCTCATAAAGTATTCGAGGGGAACCGGCCGACGACGTCCATTCTTCTGCGCGCGCTCACACCCCGTGCGCTCGGCTCGCTCATAGCAATGTATGAGCACAAGATTTTTGTCCAGGGGATTGTCTGGGATATCAATTCGTTCGACCAGTGGGGCGTCGAGCTCGGGAAAAAGCTTGCAAGGGTGATTCTTCCCGAGCTGGAGTCGCAGGATCCCGTACGGTCGCACGATGCATCAACGCGCGGACTGATGAATTTCTTCAAAGAAGTCCGCCCCCGCGATGGGGACGCCGGCATTGAATAATCCCGATTCTTTGCGTATCTTTCCGCACGATTCCCCCGGACCTCGCTGCCCTTTCCACACCAGAAAGACCCCGAACGCATGAGCGCGACGGCAACGCCACTCACCAGTAACGACCCGACGCGTCCCCGCCACGCAGGGGGTACCGACCTCGACCAGTTGTGCATCACCACCATCAGGTGTCTGTCGATTGACGCGGTACAGAAGGCGAAATCAGGCCACCCCGGGATGCCGATGGGGATGGCGCCTGCCGCGTATGTCCTCTGGACGGAATATCTGGAGCATAACCCGGCGAATCCCCGGTGGGTGAACAGAGACCGCTTTGTGCTCTCGGCAGGCCACGGCTGCATGCTGCTGTACTCCCTGCTCCACCTGACGGGCTATCCTCTTCCGCTCGAGGAAATCAGGAATTTCCGTCAGTGGGGGAGCCTGACGCCGGGTCATCCGGAGTACGGTCATACCCCAGGCGTGGAGGTCACCACCGGCCCGCTCGGCCAGGGAATCGCGAACGCGGTCGGGATGGCCATCGCAGAAAAGTACCTCGCCGCACATTTTAACCGGGACGGGTTCCCGGTCGTGGAGTACCGGGTATACGTCATCGCCGGCGACGGATGCCTGCAGGAAGGCGTATCCTCAGAAGCCTGCTCGCTTGCGGGACACCTGGGCCTGGACAATCTCATCGTGCTGTACGATGACAACCACATCACCATCGACGGCGCAACGTCGCTCTCCTTCAGCGAAGACGTTGCCCGCCGGTATGAGGCGTACGGATGGTTCGTCCAGACGGTCGGCGGCGATGGAAACGACCTGGTCGCAATCCGGCGCGCCCTCGATGCGGCCCGGCGTGAGCCTTCGCGTCCGTCGCTCATAAAAATCCGGACACACATCGGGTTCGGGAGCCCCCATAAGCAGGACACGGCGGAAGCTCACGGATCGTCTCTTGGCGAGGAAGAGGTTGCGCTCACGAAGAAACAGTATGGATGGGATCCGGAGAAGTTCTTCCACATTCCCGATCCGGCCATGAAGAAGTTTCGTGTTGAGACGGAGAAGGGAGCGGCCCGGGAGCGGGAGTGGCAGGAACTTTTTGACGGGTACGCACGCGCGCATCCGGACCTCGCCGGGGAATTCATGCGTGCATCGTCACGCGGCCTTCCCGCAGACTGGGAACGGCTCTGGGCCTCGTCTGTTCCCGCTTTCGAAGCCGGCGGATCCATGGCGACGCGTGAGGCGCAGGGAAAGGTCCTCGACTCCCTCATGCCCGGACTGCCGCTCGTGCTGGGGGGCTCGGCCGATCTGACGCCGTCGAACAACACCAGGTTCAAGGGAGTGGAAGACTTCTCCGCATCCCGACGCACGGGACGGTACATTCGGTACGGGGTGCGCGAGCATGCGATGGGTGCCATCATGAACGGCATCGCGGTCAGCGATTGTCTCATCCCGTATGGCGCGACGTTTTTCTGTTTCAGCGACTACATGCGCCCAGCAATCCGTCTCGCAGCCCTTTCGAAGTACCCGACGATCTTTGTCTTTACGCACGACAGCATCGGACTCGGTGAAGACGGCCCGACCCACCAGGCTGTCGAGCATTTCGCCGCGCTCCGCGCGATGCCGGGACTTGTCGTTCTCCGGCCGGCGGATGCCAACGAAACCGCATGGGCATGGAAGTTCGCCCTGGAAAACCGCTCCTCCCCCACGGTGATCACCCTGACGAGGCAGAAGGTGCCCGTGATCGATCAGCACCGGTATGGCTCCGCGGCACATCTCGTGCGCGGGGCGTATGTGCTCAGCGATGCTCCGGATGCGTCGATCATCCTCATCGGAACGGGATCCGAGGTGTCGCTCTGCATGAAAGCCTGCGACACGCTTGCCGCGGACGGCGTCCCGGCGCGCGTGGTAAGCATGCCGTCCTGGGAACTCTTCGAACGGCAGCCGGCAGCCTACCGGGAGAGCGTCCTCCCTGCATCAATGACACGGCGCGTGGCTGTTGAGGCGGGGGTCCGGCAGGGGTGGGAACGCTATTGCGGCGCTGACGGCGTCTTCATCGGCATGAGCACGTACGGGGCCTCCGCACCTGCGGACGCCACGTTCCAGGGGTTCGGCATTACCGCCGAAGCCATCGTCCGGGCAGCACGAAAGGTCCTGCAATGAAAGTCGCGCTCGCCGCAGACCACGCAGGGTTTGCCATGAAGCAGGGGATCCTTGCTGAACTGACAAAGGAAGGAGTGGACGTCCTCGACCTGGGGGCGCATTCCGAAGCGCCGTCGGACTATCCCGATTTTGCCCGTGCGGCCGGTGCTGCCGTCGTCAGCGGAAAAGCGGAGAGGGCCATCATCGTCTGCGGAAGCGGCGTGGGTGCGTCGATTGCAGCGAACAAGATCAAAGGCATCCGGGCGGGTGTGTGCCACGACACCTACTCCGGCCACCAGGGTGTCGAACACGACAACATGAACGTGCTCTGCCTCGGTTCGCGCGTGATCGGTCCGGCGCTGGCAATGGACATCATCCATGCGTTCCTCCGTGCGGCATTCTCGAACGATGAACGGCATGTGCGAAGGGTGAACAAAATCCTGGCGATAGAACAGCGGCAGGAGTGAGAACATGAAGAACGCACTTGGACAGCTGCACGACTACGGACAGAGCATCTGGTATGACAACATCAGCCGGCCGCTGATTTGCGACGGCGGGCTCGCGGCGCTGAGGGACCAGGGGCTGCGGGGAGTCACATCGAACCCGACGATTTTTGAGAAGGCCATCGCTGCAGGCGATGCCTACGACGCCCAGTTGAGGGGACTCCTTGCGCAGACCCCCGGGATGTCGACGCCGGAGCTGGTGCGGGAGTTGATGGTGCAGGACATCCGTATGGCCGCCGACGTGCTTGCCCCCGTGTACGAACGTGAAGTCGGGAGCGATGGATTCGTGAGCGTGGAGGTGACGCCCTCCAAGGCGCGGGACACACGGGCCACGATCGAAGAGGTCCGGCAGCTCCGGGCCCTGGTGGACCGGAAGAACGTGATGGTCAAGATCCCGGCGACCCGTGAAGGGCTGCCAGCGATCGAACAGGCCATCGCCGAGGGGTGCAATATCAACGTGACGCTCATCTTTTCGGTTGAACGGTACCGGGAGGTCGCCCATGCGTATCTGCGCGGGCTCGAACGCCGCGCGGCAGAAGGGAAGCCGCTTGATCATATTGCGTCCGTCGCCAGCGTCTTTGTGAGCCGTGTCGACACGATGGTGGATGAACTGATCCGGTCGAAAATTTCCGCCGTGAAGGATCCCGCAGCCGCCGCCCGTTTGACCGGGCTGCTTGGCAAGTCAGCTGTTGCCAATGCAAAGATGGTGTACCAGGCATTCAAGGAGATGTTCCTCGGATCGCGCGGGTCGTCGCTGGCGCTCAAGGGGGCGGCCCTGCAGAGGCCGCTCTGGGCAAGTACCGGCACGAAAAATCCCGCGTACAATGATTTGCTCTACGTGGAAACACTGGTCGGACCCCATACGGTGAACACAGTCCCGCCGGCAACATATGCGGCCATCCTCGACCATTCACGCCCGGCGCCGACCGTCGAGAGCGACCTTGCAGGCGCAAGGATGATTCTGCGGGATCTCGCCGCCGCCGGGATTGATCTTGCCGCGGTGACGAACAAGCTCGAAGAAGAAGGGGTCGCCGCATTCGAGCGGTCGTTCGAAGGGCTGGAGCGCAATTGCGAAACGAAACGTCTCCGCCTCTCTTCCAGCATCCCTGCGTGAACGTGCCTTTCCGCGGAGACTTACCATGAGTCCCGCCCCTTCGGCTGAAGAAGCGCTGGCCTTTTACTACCACGGATTTCGCGCCGCGCTTGAACGCTACCGCGCGTTGACGATCGGCGGCTGGTGCGTTGCAGCACTGGGCGCCGGTAGTGCCCTTGCCTCGTGCGGCCCGGGCGCAACCCCGGCTCTTATGTCGTTCCTGTTGCCGGTCGGCGCGTCGGCGGCGGGAGTGGCCCTCGTCTACCAGAGCGTTGCAGCCCTCGATGCCTACGTCCGTATTTCCTTTCCCCTTCCCGATCCGGGCGCAGCGCCCGGGCACATTGCAGCCGCGTGTGAAGAGAGCGCCCACCTCATGCGTGAGATCGATCGGGGAGGATGGCAGGAGGCCTACGCAGCCCTGCGGGCGCTGAAGACGATGCCGGAACGGCACGGTCTCGAACCCGTGTGAGAGCTTTCCCCGGCAAGGACGACAATTGACAACTGGAGGAGATTCGTTATGGCAGGTCGCGTGCAGGAATTCAACGATTTCCGCTCACGGATGAATGAACGGATACTTGGTGCCGATCACCGGGCGATCAAACGATTTTTCGGAGTGGACACGCTTACCTACGAACCCGGGGCCCTTGATGCGCGGACGAAGGAAATGCTGGGTCTCGTTGCCTCGATGGTCCTCCGTTGCGACGACTGCATTGCCTACCATATTCAGCAATGCCGGAAGGAGGGGGTCTCCGACGCGGAGATGTTCGACGTGTTCAGTGTTGCGCTGGTGGTCGGCGGGTCGATCGTGATACCCCATCTCCGGAGGGGCGTGGCCTTTCTGGATGAGCTGAACGCGCAGGGGAGTGTATGACGCCGCACGCTGCCGCGCTCCGTCGCCTCGGGTGGGTGACGCTTTTTGCCGCCGCATTTGCCCTGGTGGAAGCGAGCGTGGTGATCTATCTCCGTTCACTCTACTACCCGGGGGGATTTGCGTTCCCCCTTCAGCAGATGGTGCCCGCGCACATCGGGGTCGAGCTGGCGCGGGAGACGGCGACCCTCATCATGCTGGCTGCAGTGGGTATCCTCTCCGGCGCGGCACGATGGGACCGGTTCGGCGGTTTCCTGGTTGCATTCGGGGTCTGGGACATTCTCTTCTATGCGTGGCTCAAGGTCCTGCTGGGATGGCCGGCGACGTTCCTCGACTGGGACATCCTCTTTCTGCTCCCGGTTCCATGGATCGGCCCCGTCTTCGCACCGCTGAGCGTCGCGGCCCTGATAACCCTCCTTGGCCTCATCATGGTGATGCGCGTTGCGGGAAGGCGCACCTTCCGCCCGCAGCTCGGATCGTGGTTGTGCGCAATCGGCGGAACTGCAGTCATCCTTGTGTCGTTTATGATAGATACGGGTGCAGGACTTCAGGGAGCCATGCCCGCCCCGTACAGATATGATCTGCTGCTGCTTGGACTTCTTCTCTTTGTAGCCGGATTTGTCGCCGCATGCCGCGGCCCGAAGCATCCGGACGCTCTTGAAACCCGGCTTTGAACTTCTCCCGCACCTGGGTATATTCAGCCTCCCGTGTCGACACGCCCGGGCGGATTTCCAGCTGTACTTTCACACAATGGAGGGAATAATGCGTATCGCGAAGTGGTGTGTTGCAGGCTTTTGTCTCGCGCTCCTCGTCATGCCGCTGCGGGCACAGGAGAAGCAGGCGGCTCCCGGCGGATTCCGCGGGGAATTCCTCGGACAGGTGGACGACGTCGAGAAGAAGCTCGTCAGCCTGGCAGAGGCGGTGCCGCAGGAGAAATACTCCTGGAGGCCGGCTGAAGGCGTGCGCTCCGTGAGCGAAGTGTACATGCACGTCGCGGGGTCGAACTACTTCTTCCTCTCGTTTATCGGCGTCAAACCGCCCGCAATGGAGCGCGGCCTGGAAAAATCCGTCACGGAGAAAGCGAAAGTCGTACAGTTCATCAAGGACGCGTTTGCGTTTGCGAAGACGTCGGTAGGAAATGTGAAGGACGCAGACCTCGACAAGGAAGCGACAATGTTCGGGTCCAAAACAACAGTCCGCAACGTGCTCTTTACGCTTGCCCTGCACATGCATGAACACCTCGGGCAATCCGTTGCGTATGCACGCACCTGCGGTGTCGTTCCCCCCTGGTCGATGCCGGAAAAAGGGTCGAAATAAAAAAACCCCCGGAGCGCTGGACATAACGCCCCGGGGGGATCTTTCCACACTCAGTTACGGACGCGGTTCCGTCTTCGCTCTCTGGCGCTGCCGGTCGGGGAAGCTCATCGGATTTACGTAGGGACGGCGTTCCCGCCGGGGTGATCCGGGTGCGGGGGAGAGGTACATTGCCGCCAGTTCTCCCCGGACCCCCATGCTGTGCTCGGCCTTGAATCCTCCCGCGGCCCCCTGACGGGGGAAGCTCTCTGCAAACCACTCTTCTCCGACGCAATACAGACTGCAGAGATGCCAGAGAACTCCCGGCTTCGGGACGCACAGGTTCTTCTCCCAGCGTTCGACGCCCACCCAGGTATAGCCGATCATTGCCGCAACCTCTTTCAGCGTCAGACCCGCGGAAATCCGTGCCGCCCGCAGCCGGTCGCCGAACGTGCGGACATGCGCTCCTTCCCTGATGATCAGGTCGACTCTTCGCTCGATTTCCTGCGCCTTATCGAGCGAGACGAGCGTCTCGTAATGAACCACCTGCCAGGCATACTGGCGCGACACGCCAAGCTGATCCGCAAGATAGGAAACCGTTATTCCCCACGGCTTCATCTTGGTCCGAATTCTCACAATGACCTCTTCGACTTCCTGAGAACGCTTCAACCCTCGCATACCCCACCCGGATCTGGAATTCGTAGCATACCCTGTCTCTCTATTCTACGATGAACCGGCGAAAAAGTTGGGGATGTTGCACCCCGTAAGTCCTTGTAATTCAACGCCGAAAGCGTTAGAATTTATGGAGCATTTACAATCCGGATCATGCCGCCCATTCCCACCGCGCAACTTGTACGACATCTCGCCGGGTGTGTCCCCGCCGATCGGATCTTTGCGGACCCGCTGCACACGCTCGCCTACGGCACGGATGCAAGCTTTTACCGGCTCATACCGCAGGTGGTGGTGAATGTCGAGACCGAGGATGAGGTGACCCGTCTCCTCGCCGCCTGCAGCCGCCTGAAAACCCCCCTCACCTTCCGGGCCGCCGGCACGAGCCTGTCAGGTCAGGCGGTCACGGACGCAATCCTCGCCACGCTCGGTCACGCATGGCGGGGATACCGCATTGCAGAGAACGGCGCGCTCATCCGCCTCCAGCCGGGAGTCGTCGGTGCTCATGCGAACGCGTACCTTGCGCCCTACGGACGGAAAATCGGCCCCGATCCGGCCTCGATTAACTCTGCAATGATCGGGGGGATCGCGGCGAACAACGCAAGCGGCATGTGCTGCGGGACGGCACAGAACAGTTACCGGACGCTTGCAGGCATGCGCATCATCTTTGCAGACGGGACGCTGCTTGATACGCTCGATGAGGGAGGCAAAGAGAAATTTCGAGCTGCCAGGCCGGACATCATTGCCGCCATCGACCGGCTTTCATCGCGGGTGCGGGCAGATGCACCCCTTGCCGCGCGCATCCGCCGGAAATTCTCAATGAAAAACACGACGGGATACAGTCTGAATGCGCTCGTCGACTTTACGGACCCGATCGAGATAATTCAGCACCTGATGATCGGCTCTGAAGGCACGCTCGGATTCATCGCGGAAGTCGCGCTGCACACAGTCCCCGAGTACGCCCACAAGGCCACCGCCCTCCTGATTTTTTCCGACATCGCAGGCGCGTGTGAGGCAGTCTCTGCGCTCCGCGCGAGCCCTCTGGATGCCGTCGAGCTGATGGAC
>JBGPYM010000301.1:0-3399 GCA_041493205.1 Bacteroidota bacterium | reverse complement strand
TCTTCTCGCCCGGCTTGAGGGAATCATCCCCGCGCTCGAGAGCGCCCACGCGCTCGCGTATCTCGCAACCCTGATGCCTACCACCGCAAAAGGCGACATCGTCGTGCTCAATCTGTCGGGCCGCGGCGACAAAGACATGGAGACCTACGGCAAAATGACGGGTGGCAATGGTTTATAGAATCACAACAGAGCTGAACAGGATACGTGCCCAACAGGGGAAAGCCCTCGCGCTGTTCATCACAGCAGGGTTTCCTGAGATATCCTCGACAGTGGAGCTTGTACCGAAGCTGGCTGAGGCCGGCGCCGATCTCATCGAAATCGGCATGCCCTTCTCCGATCCGCTTGCCGATGGGCCGGTGATACAGGAGAGCTCCGCCATCGCGCTGAAGAACGGAGTGACGATTAAGACTATACTGAACGACGTGCGCACAATAAGGAAATCTTGCAATGTCCCTCTTGTCCTGATGGGATATGTCAATCCAATTCTCAGCTACGGAGCGAATCGGTTCTTTGACGACGCAGCGGAAGCGGGTGTGGATGGGATGATACTGCCGGAACTTCCGCTTGAAGAATCGGGGCGATTTGCCGGTCAATTGAAGGCAAATGGAATTGCCCAGATCCTCCTTGTAACGCCCACCACCCCGCCTGAGAGGATCCGGAAAATTGATGCGGCCTCCGAAGGATTTCTCTATTGCGTGGCGACAACAGGCGTTACAGGAGCGGGAGGGAAGGCGGCTGATGGGGAATACGTCGCCCGGGTGAAATCGAACGCCCCGAAGAACCCTGTTCTGGTCGGCTTCGGCATCTCGAACCCCGACGATGCCCGCCGCGCGGCGGAGCACGCCGATGGAGTCAT
This sequence comes from Bacteroidota bacterium, assembly GCA_041493205.1. Classification (GTDB taxonomy): domain Bacteria; phylum Bacteroidota; class Ignavibacteria; order UBA10030; family UBA6906; genus JBGPYM01. The sequence continues at coordinate 2,543 of JBGPYM010000301.1, read as the reverse complement.
CATTGGATCCGCGCTAATCAAACGACTCCTGGCGGGTGAGAAGGCAGGTGAGAGTTGCAGGTGGGTGACTGAGGTGAAGAAGATGTTGCGTAGTCCCGGCCCCCCTGATTAAGAGCCACCGGCCTTGCCTTCGGCGGTACGTAAAAAGCACGCCGGTGCCCCTCATACTTGACAATTCGTCATCGTCGCGTTATATTCCAGACACAATCCACTGTTCTCAATACACAAGGTCCGGTGTCCCGCTTCCAAGGCGGGATGAAAAGGGAATTCCGTTCAATTCGGAAGCTGCCCCGCAACTGTATATGGCACTCAGCGCGACCGTCACTGTTCCAGATCGTCGGAACGGGAAGACGCCGCACGCAACAACGCCATGAGCCAGGAGACCTGCCGGCCCCACCCCTCATCGCCTTCGCGGGAAGGTTCGGGTCCGGTACGCACTCCACGCGCGTCCTGACACCCCGCACTCCCCGAGAGCCGCGGGGTTTAATCATTATAGGACGATCATGCACACACGCGCGCTCCTCCTCCTCGGGGGAGGACTCTCGCTTCTTGCCCCCTGCCGGGCAATCTCCGGCGACGCCCCAGGCGATACCCTCAATCCGAAATACACACTCAAGGAAATCGTCGTTACCGCCACCCGCGGCAACGCGCTCCTGGCCACCGTCCCCTCCGGCGTCACGCTTATCTCTCGCAGCACCATCGAGGCGGCACCCGGAACGCTCCTCTCCTCCGCACTCGACGGCGTCACCGGCCTCGCAATCCGTTCGTATGGCGGCGGTGCGTCAGTCCAGACTATTTCCCTGCGCGGACTCCCTCCCGAACATACACTCGTGCTCGTGGACGGACAACGATACAACTCGTTCCAGAACGGACTCGCAGATTTCGGACTTATCCCCTCCTCCGCGGTCGACCGCGTTGAAGTGGTCAAAGGAGGGTACTCCGCTCTCTATGGCGCCGATGCGGTCGGGGGCGTCATTAACATTATCACGAAATCCCCTCCCGACAACCTGACGGCAGGCGTGAGCGCCGGGACCGGCTCCAGCGGGTATTCCGCCTTTCAACTGAATGCCGCCGGGAGCGCAGGAGGGGTCGGCGCGCGCGCGCTACTCCGCCGCGAGCGCGGAAGGGGAGACTATACGTTTGATTTCAACGACGGCCGCACAACCACGCGGCTCCGCCGCAGGGGAGAGGACTACTCGGTTCTTACCGGTGATGCCAGGCTTTCCTGGGCGGTCGCTCCCGGGCTGAACAGCTCACTCGGTCTCACCTACGCTGATGCAGACAGGGGGAGCCCGGGCGGGGTCACGGACACTTCGGCGGACGGCCGTGCCCGCCTCTCCGACCGGAATGCCATGCTCCGCGGGGGCGTCACCTGGACCCCGGATGCGGAGTTCACAATTGACTTCAACGGCTCTGCACAGTACACCCATGAACTCTACACCGACCCCCGTACGCTCATCAACGGAAGTGAAGTCGTCAGCGACTACACGAATCGCGCGTTCATTCTGACGCCGAGCCTCCGGTACATCGCCAACCCGTCATTCACTGCAATGGCGGGTCTGGAATATGCCTCAGCGTCTCTTGTCAGCAACGAGGTGAATGACGCCCAGCGTACACAGCGAAGCGCGTTCCTCTCGTTGCAGCATACGATCGCCCTGCCCTTCGAAGTGCCGTTCGAGGCGATACTCTATCCGTCGATCCGCTATGACGGGTTCTCCGGCCTGAAGGGAGACGCAAGTCCGAAGATCGGCATCAATATCGGACTTCTCAGAGAGCCGGGTCTCCGCCTCAGGGCCAGTTATGGCAGGAGCTTCCATGCCCCCGTGCTGAACGAGCTGTACTGGAAGGCGGGAGGGAACGCCGACCTGCGTCCCGAACGTGCCGTCTCATTCGACGCCGGCGTGCACGCCGAGATCCCTCTTGCAGGAGGGTTGCGGCTCGACGCCTCGTATTTCTCGAGCGACACACGCGACCGGATCGTCTGGCTTCCGGGGGCAGGGGGAGTCTGGTCTCCGAAGAACATCGCCTCGGTGCAATCAACCGGCGCAGAAGCTGAAGCGTCATGGACGGGGTTCGAAGGCGGACTCATCCTGACACTCAATTCAACCTGGACCGACGTCAAAAAGACCAGCGCCGATTTTCCCGGGGATCCGACCAACGGCAAGCGATTGGTCTATTCCCCGCGGCAGACTGCGTTCGCCTCGGCTGAATTCAGGATGTGGGGGGCAGGCCTCGTGATCCGGAATTCCTGGTACAGTTACCGGTACACCACCGAAATGAACGACCGCTTCCTTCCGTCGTTCTCCGTCACCTCCGCCGCGCTCAGCATCACGCTCCCCGCGGGCGGCTTTTCCGCAACGGCAAAACTCGAGGTGAACAATCTGTTCGATACTTCCTACCAGCTCATCGCGTCGTACCCGATGCCATTGCGGGAAATCCGCGGCACGGTGGGGGTGGAACTATGAAAACCCTCCGGTGCAGCACCATGCTCGCTCTGCTTCTCGCGCCACTGGCAGGGTGCATCAACGACCCGACATCAGTCT
>JBGPYM010000197.1:0-6255 GCA_041493205.1 Bacteroidota bacterium | reverse complement strand
GTTTCCTCGCCGACCGCGTTGATGCTGAGAATTTTTTCCAGATAGCCGATGATCAGAATGCCGAGCGCCGTGAGACCGATGGTGCCGGTCCCCCCGCGGAGACTCGTCCCGCCGATCACCACCATGGCGATTGCCGAAAGCTCGTAGGTGCTGCCGGCTTCGGGATCGCCCTGGAGCTCCTGTGCCGCCTGACAGATACCTGCCACGGCACAGAGGCCGCCGCAAAGGGCGTACGCCATGACGGTCGTTGCGCGGACCGGAATACCGGCATACCGGGCGGCCTCCTCATTCCCGCCGAGCGCGTACATGTGACGTCCCCAGCGGACCCGCGACAGAAAGACGCCGCACAGAATGAGACACACGACAAGCACGAGCGTGACGACGGCAAAATTTCCCCCGGCAATCCGGGCGCCGAGGAGATCAAAGACGGGGGGAACCGCGACGTACTGGTACGTCCCGTCGGCCTGCTGGACGGCCGTCGACACCTTCTGGCCCTCCGACACGAGCTTTGCCAGCCCCCGCGCGAAGACCATCATGGCAAGGGTCGCGACGAACGGTTGAATTCTGAACCGTGCGATCAACCCTCCGGAGAGGGCACCGCAGGCGGTGCCTGCCGCGAGCGTGACTGCGGCCGCGGTTGCGGGGTGCCAGCCGCCATGGATTGTGAAGAGGGAGAACAGGACCGCGCACAATCCCAGGAGGCTCCCGACGGAAAGATCGATGCCGCCGGCGATGATCACGACCGTCATTCCGCAGGCCAGAATCCCGATGACCGACACCTGACGAAGCATGTCGCGGTGCGTGTCCCATGAATAAAATGCGCCGTCCGCGTTGAAGATCACTCCCACGCCGACAACAAGCAGGAGCGAGAGAAGCGCCCGCGCGGTCGCGGAGCGGAGAAACGGCGGTAGGATCATGGTCGGTGGCGCGCCGGGAGGTGGACGGATCTACCGCAGGGCGCCGCAGAAACTGACACGGAGGCCCAGCTCCTTCATTGCGGCTGCCTTGATGAACATTGCCCTGCGCGCGGAAGGACGATCGGGAGCATACACGACCTGAATATGATTGGATTTGTGACGCGCCATCATCTGGTCGCGGGTAATCCCGTCGAGCACGGCATGCATGATCGGCCATTGCGGGGTGGTGAGCCGCCACCGTTCCTCGGTCTCTTCCGCGGGGAGCGGCACCACGCGGGCGAGCCCCGTGTCGTACTGGAGACGGTCGTCGGCGATGAAGATGCGGCTCCAGACGACCGCGCCCGGCTTGCTCACGCCCTTGATCGTGCTTCCCCCCAGGGGAAAATACATCGGCGGCTGGCGCTCGCCGACCGCTTCCCCATACCCGCGCGCGAAATGCGCCGGGGGAACGGCGCCGGAAATCTCCAGAACCCAGACAAAGTCGTTCATCCCGTCCCCCCGGTATGTGCGGCCCCACCGCAGGTCGTGCAGTGTGTTCTCGGGCGGAAAGCCGAGCGCCCGCCAGAGCCGGTAGGTCACCAGTCCGTCGAGCCCGGCACACTCGTCGACTTCGTTGAAATGGGGGAGTGCCTCCCCGGGGAACAGTTCCTTCCCGGTCCGTTCATCGAGCACGGGGGGACGCTCCACGTTGTTCAGGATCCCTTCGGCAAGATCGGAGGCGGGCGCAAGATCCTTCAACCCCTGCTGATACTGAATACCGATCGCGTCGCAGCCGAATTCATGGGCGATCCTGACGGCGGCGACATACATTCTGCACTGCTGGAGGACCTGCGATTCCGTCAGTGCGGTCGCTCCGTCCGGCCCGATCCGGAACGTCATGCCGCGGTCCGTCAACCACCGGTAGGTGGCCCTGGCATCCGCCTCGCTCACCGCGATCATGCGCGCGTAAAGCGCCGACTGGCTCAGCCGTTCCTTGAAGACCCCGGTCGGGTGGAGCAGGTGGTCGGGAATGATCGCGTTGTACATCCCCATGCACCCCTCGTCAAACACGCCGAGAATTGCCTTTCGCGACCGGAATGCATGGGCAAATTCACTCCCCGCTTTTGCGGCGGCCGCAGGGACGCGTGCCGCCGCATACGGCGTCACGTGCGATGTATCGTGCCGCACGCTCCCCGTCTTCATCCATTTCTTCAACCCCGCCGTGAAAAACGGATCGTCAAAATTTTCGCTCCAGAGCGAGCTGTAGGCGACACCGGCCTTGGTCAGCGAGGCGTTCAGATTGAGGAGACCGACAAGTCCGGGCCAGGTGCCACTCCAGTTTGCGACCGTCAGGATCGGTCCCCGATGGGTCGTCAGGCCTGCCAGCACGTGGTGACTGTACTGCCAGACCGCCTCGGCAACGATCAGGGGAGCCGACAGGGGAATGCTGCGGAACACCTCCATGCCCGATCTCTGGCTGTCAATGAAGCCGTGTTTCTTGACAGGGTCGTACGCATGCGCTCTCCGGACGCTCCCGCCGAGTTTTTCGACTGCTGCAACGAGCTGCCGCTCCATGGCGGCCTGTGCCGCTTCGCAATTCTGATTGGCGGTGAGACGGAGGTCGCCGCTGGCACAAAGACTGATGGGGGTCATTGCGTTCGTTCGGGGTAATGTGGAAAGAATGTCCGCAAAAGCGTGAGAAGTGTCAAGAGGTCAGCGGTGACGATGCTCCGTGCTCAGCGTGAGAAACTCCTCGCACATCGCCGCAAGTGCTTCGGGACGGTGACCTGCTCCTTCGGGATCGCTGTACCAGCGCGGTATGAACCCTCCTGCAGGGCGGCCCAGGTGCTGTGTCATCAGTCTGCAGTAGGCGCGAATCTCCTTGGTGGTACCATGGACCATCGTCTTCTGGATGTCCACCGGTGAAAAGAACGTCAGCCTCCCCCCGAATCGACGGCCGAGCAGCTCCAGTCCCATGTTCTCCTGCTGATCCATGTGCACGGCGTCGAGGCCGATGTCAATGAGATCGTCCAGAATATCGACGATGTGGCCGCACGAATGAAGGAACATGATCATCCCCGCGTCGTGCACCGCCCGGAAGAGAATGGCATAGTATGGCTTCCAGATCTCCCGCCAGGAGCGGGGGGAGATCATCAGCGTATCCTGCAGTCCCCAGTCGTCGGGGATCAGATAACCGTCGGCGCCCTCCCGGGCGAACCCCGTAATCGCGTGCAGGTTCATGTCGAGCAGGAGGCCGATGAGTGATCGCAGGCGGTCCGGCGCGTCGTAGATGTCCTTCCAGGTATTGTCCATCCCCCGGAGAAAATGGATCCGTTCGTAGAGAGAGATCCCCTTTGCGAGAACGAATTTCTCTCCCGCGCGCTCGCGCACCCCGCGCACATTCACCCACCGCTCCGGGGCGTCGACGTCCGGAATGGTCAGGGATGGCATATCCTCCCAGGACGGAAGCGGCACCTGCTTCACCTGGCCGAGCTGCATGTGTCCCGTGTTGACCCAGACGGCGCCCCACTCGTCCCGACCCGACGATGGGCGCGCGTCCGGCGACGGCTCCATTTCGATCGGATAGAAGTCCGTGCCGTACGGTTCCGGTAGGTCGTACGGGAGGCGGTCGGCTCCCTCAAATCTCAGCGTGCGGAGAACCAGTTCGCGGCTTGTCATACCCCGTGCCACTTCAATGTTTGTCAAACATAGCCAGAATCTCTGCAGGAGTGGCCGCCCCTGTCTGTCGCAGCTTCCGCACGGTCACGGCAGCGGCCAGATTCGCCAGCTCGGCGGCCTCGATCGGTGTCGCCCCCGCGGCGAGCGCCAGTGCGATAGCCGCAACGGATGTGTCTCCCGCGCCGACAGGGTCCGACGGACCCGTGAGCGGGATTGCAGGAAGATCGACCAGATCCCCTCGATCGCAAAGGAGAATACCTTCATCGCTGCGCGTCACGTAGACCGGTTTTCCATGATGCACCGCAAGGGCCAATGCGCGCTCACGGAGCACGTCGTGCGGGGTTGATCGTTCCGCCGGATCGTCATCTCCGGATCGTCCACGGGCGGGGACGCCCGTGCCACTGCCGCCAATGCGTGCAACTTCCGCTGCATTGAGCTTGACGACCATCCCCGTGAACCGGTCACTCATCGTGCGGGCATCAAGCACGCAGAGGAGCGCCGCGTTGCCGTGGGCGATGCGGTTGATGCCGTCAATGACAGAAGGCGAGTAAACGCCTGCAGAAAGCTGCTGGTTGACGATGAGGACGTCGAGCTCCGGCACCATCGTCCGGAGTGCTCCGGTCAGTTTAAGTTCCGTTTCCGGCGTGATCAGATTCCACCTGCCGAAATCAAAACGCTCCTGCTCATCCGACTCACAATACGGTTTTGCGTAGACCGGCGTGTCCCACTGCACGTCCTGCTTGACCAGTCCGTAGACATCCACGTTCCGGTCACGAAGAAGAGCGAGCAACTCCCTCCCAAAGAGATCGTCGCTGATGACGCTGAAGCCGTACACCGCGCCGGCCCCGAGGGCGGTGAGATTGTTCACGACATTCCCGGCGCCCCCCAGACTGTACCGCTGGCGCCGCACGCCGCGCGTCGGCTTGCCGGTTTCGAGCGACGGTTCCGCCGGCCCGGTGTCAAGATCCCAGTAGGCGTCGAGACAGAAATCGCCGATGACGCCCGCGCGCACGCGCGCCAGGCTCTCCAGAATCCCGGCGAGCCGCGTCCGCGTCATTGTCCGGATGCCTTTCCGAAAAGGGGTTCAAGAAATTCAGCGTCCGCAACCGGCCAGGCATGCGAACGGTAGTAACGCATCAATCGCTCCCGCAGTGCGGTCTGCTGGAGGAAGCAGGCGCACACTGTCCCTGCAGGGGCGCGCAGGCGTGCATTAAAATGAGTCAACGCGGAGAACAGGTGCGGGATCAGGGCGTCGGTGCAAGCATTCAGCCGTTGCAATGCCTCGAGCGCATTGATCCGCGTCCGGAACTCGTACGACACGCTGCAGTACGCTGTCAGAGAATCGATCGACGAGGCGACGCCCCGCCGGGCATTGAGCTCATGCCAGAGAATTTTCAGCTGGTTGCCGATACCGTGATCATCCTTCGTCAGCGCCAGATACCGTGGCGCATTCTCCGGGAATTGTGCACAGAGCTTCTCCAGAGCAAGAGCCACTGTCGTATAGGCGGAGTCACGCAGCAGTGTTTCGCATGCGGGCTTCAGTGCTGCCGGAATGGCATCGAGAGAGCGGATGACGCTCGCCCGGACGGGCGCATCCGGGTCTTCAGCGGCCTTCCGGAGGAGGTCGCTGGAACGGGGATCAGGGTCGCTCGCAAGCTGCGCCACCACTTCGGATTTGATCGCGTGGAATTTCTCCCGGGCAAACGCGCGAATCAGGTCGTCGCGCTTGAGCGGCAGAGGGATCGCCCGCATGGCTCGGACGGCGTCGTACCGGTCAATCATGAGGGGCGCAGACGCCCCCTGCGCCTGCAGCATCGCGAAGGGCTTGTCGAACGTGACGGACTTGAGGATATATCCTCCCGGATCGAACAACACAAAGGCGAGGCGTTTCGACCGGGGGTTGGAGATGACGACCCGCTCCGTTTCTGCCTGAATCGTCTGGAGCACCCTGCTGCTTGTCCCATCAGCATAATGGGCCTCAATGGCAATAGGCATGCGGAAGAGTCCCACCAGCTCGTCCCGCTCGTGAATCTGCCGGACAGTGACGACCGTTTGCGCTTCCGCCGCTCCAGATGCCGGGATTTCTTCACAGGTCACCCCGTAGTGCGGCTCGCCGCCGCGGTATATCCACTCGTCGAAGAACCAATCGGGTGTCACACCGAGGGCATCCTGGAAGGCCTGGTACAGGTCGTTTGTCTCGACGTTGCCGTAGGCGTGCTGCAGCAGATACCGGTGGATCACCCGCCGGTATGCTTCTTCGCCGAACGTGTACATCACCATATCCAGGACGGCGGATCCCTTCTGATACACCCGGGCGCTTCCCGCGGCGCCGTGGACGATCGGGACCCGGTTTGCGGCGGATGCAGTCAAGGCGGCCGTCTGTTCCTCCCGGCGTTCCCACTCGTACCACTCTTCGCCGTAGACAGTTTTCAAAAAGAGCTTCGGGTAGAACGTCGCGAAGCTTTCATGCAGCCAGGAGCTCTTCCCGCTCCGCCCGGTCACGAAGTCCCCGAACCATTGATGCGTGAGTTCGTGGACGTCCACGGCGATGTAATTCCTCTCGAAGAATCCGCGTGCATCGACAAGCAGGAAATCACCGAACACGGTGGCCGTGGTGTTCTCCATCGCGCCGTACAGGAAATCCTGTACCGGAATGTTCGTGTATGACTCCCACGGATAG
>JBGPYM010000018.1:0-21525 GCA_041493205.1 Bacteroidota bacterium | reverse complement strand
GTTGAAATCGGGTCGCGCCGCCCCCACGGCATCACCGGCCTTCGCGAATGCCGCGCCGGTCCCGTAGCCGAAGTCCTGTGCGGGGGAAGACCCATGACCGAGATGGAACCGCCACCCGCGATCCAGCGAGAGTTGCTCTCTCACGCCGGAGGTACCCGCTCTGCCCGCCTCAATCCCTATACTACAGAGGAGAGCAATGACAAGGAGAAGACGTGCGATTGTACAGGAAGGAGGTTCAGAACGAGGGCGATACATGTCGTCTTCCGGAGGCTTCGAATGAGTTTCAGGCTTATTTTTCAAGTCCGGCGCCGATGCGTAACACCTCGCGCACCAGCAGATCAAAGTCTTCAATGGTGCTCCGGTAGTTGGTAATGCAGACACGGAGCGCATACGTGTCGCCGAGCGTCGTGTACGACGGGGCTGCAACTCCGCTTTCGTGCAGGAGGAGCAAAAGCTCCTTGTTCAGGTCGTTCAGAGCAACGGCATCGGGCCGTGTCCCCACGTAACGGAAGCAGACGATATTGGAGGGAACCGGAGCGACGAGTTCAAGCCGGGGATCGCGCCGGACAAGCCCTTCCAGGTACCGCGCCTGCTCCACGTTTTGCCGGATCAGCCGCGCAAATTTCGATATCCCGTGCTCCTTGATCGACATCCACACTTTGAGCGCACGAAACCCGCGGGAGAGTTGAACCCCGTAGTCGCTCAGCCAGATGTCACTCCCGGCGATCCCCCTAGTCGAATGATGTTCAAGGTACTCAGGCGTGAGGGTGAATGCCCGACGGTGGGTGTCACCGTCACGGACCAGCGTGCACCCGACTTCATACGGCAGGTACATCCATTTGTGCATGTCAAAGGCAAGCGAATCCGCTGCCTCCATTCCTCGTACCATGGACCGCAGCTCCGGCGCAAGTGCGGCAAGCGCCCCGAACGCACCGTCTACGTGGAACCAGAGTTTTTGTTCCCGGCAGATCCCGGCAAGAGCTTCCAGATCGTCGAACGCGCCCGTGTTGACGGTCCCGGCGCAGCCGATGACGCAGACCGGCTGCGCACCTTCTGCGCGGTCTTCCTTGATTTTCCGGCGAAGTGCCTCCACATCAATTTCGTAATTCTCGTTTACCGGGATGAGCCGGAGGGCCTTGCTGCCGAGCCCGAGGATCTCGACGCCTTTCTGAACGGAACTGTGCACTTCAGAGGAGGCGTACATTGTCATTTTGCGCCGTGACCCTTGCACGCCCTCGGCCCGGATGTCAAATCCGGCTTTCTCGTTCCGGGCGACCGTCAATCCGACCAGATTTGCCATCGAGCCACCGCTGACGAGCAGACCGCTTGCGCCTGCGGGGAATCCCATCAATTCTTTGCACCAGTCTATCACCTGCATCTCCACAAGATTCCCCGCCTGTGCCCCGCCCCCCTGGTTCAGATTGATGCCCGCGGCAAGCATGTCGGCAAGCATTGCGAACGGAGTACCATTGCCCATGACCCATCCCCAGAAGCGCGGATGTATATTCCCGGTAGGGTACGGAAGCACAAAGCGACAGAACTCTTCATACACCTTTTCAATGTCCTCGGGTCCATGGGGGACGGGTTTCCGGAATGCCTCCTTCACCTTTTCCGGCAACGGCTGCCAGACCGGCCGGTCGCGCACCGTTCGAAGGTATTCCATCATATCGTCCACCATTCGGCGGCCGAGAGCGCTCATGCGGTCCCATGCCTCGGGGTCGAGCGTCTCCTCCTTAGGAGCCGTCGTGCCTGCAGCCATCTGTTCCTCCTTCTGTGCGATTTTTTTCCTGAATGCATCAAATAATGGGGATATATGACGGCAAAAGCAACGGGAAGGCGATGGCCCGCCACATGTGGCACTGATGCCACGGTGACGAGTTCACGGTCGTCACCCGCCATGCAAGATCCCCCCGGAATCGCGGTACTTTGGGGGAGACGATGAACAGATTTCTGGCACTCAAATTGGATTATGAATGGAAACAAATCTGAAACTACCGGGGGGGAGATAATGACATTGACGGAAGAGGTTCAGGGGTTGCGCTACAGGGAAGCATCATTGCGGGCCAAGAACGAATTTCTTTACGACCTTCTGAACGGCATCCATGAGGGAATCGGCGTCGTCGATGAAGAGGACACTCTGATCTTCTGTAATCCGGCATATGCAGCAATCCTCGCGAGAGAGCCCGGTGAGATTGTGGGGCGTAAGATGATGGAGCTGCTGCGCGGTGAGGACGGGCTCTGCCCGACGGAGAACGCACCGGAAGCGAACAGCGAGAGGTCGGTGACATTTGACGCGGTCATCGTCACTCCGAAGGGAGCGGTCAAGGAAATCCGGACGACGATCACGCCCCGGTTCGATTCGAGGGGGAATGGCTGCGGTTCGGTCGCTTCAATTGTCGATGTCACGCCGCGGCGGCAGTAAATCGAGTTCCTCTATCGTAGCGGAGGAAGGGGGGCGGGACGCCTGGAGACTGCGGGCGACTCGCTCCGCATCACGCAGGACCCTGAGAATATTCAGACCTGCGAGCTTCCTGAGATCAGTGTCGCTCCATCCCCGCCGGATGAGCTCGGCAAAAAGTCTCGGAAACCCGGTCACATCCTCCAACCCGACAGGCATGTTGTCGCTTCCGTTGAAGTCGCTGCCGATCCCCAGATGATCGGCGCCGACAATTTTCCGGACGTACTCAATGTGGTCTGAAACCTGCTGTATTGTCGCGTCCGGCCGCGGATGAGCGGCAGTGAAAGCCTTCCTGATGGAATCGCGCCGGACTGTCCCCTTCTCCCTTGCCAGCACCATTCCTAAAGCGTCCTGCCAGGCAGCACCTTCCCGTGAGACATATTCAGGAACAAATGTCACCATAACCACACCTCCGTTTCGGGGGATCCGGACGAGTATCGAATCGGGCACATTGCGGAGGTGGTACGTCAGGGTCCGTGCGGAAGAGTGGGAGAAGATGACGGGGGCCTCCGAGACATCGAGTGCATCGCTCATGACGCGGTCCGATACATGGGAGAGGTCCACGAGCATGCCGAGGCGGTTCATCTCACGGACCACTTCCTTCCCGAACCGGGTCAGCCCTCTGTGTTTTGCAGAATCAAGCGCCGCATCGGCCCAGTCGAGCGTGGAATTGTGCGTGAGCGTCATGTACCGCGCTCCGAGCGCGTAATATGCCCGGAGGGCACCGAGCGAATTCTCAATCGCCTGCCCTCCCTCCATCCCGATGAACGACGCGATGCGCCCCTCCCGGAATGCGCGTTCTGCATCTTCCGCGGTGAGGGCAAGGGAGAAGGTCTCAGGGTAAAGCCCGATCATGCGGCGTGCAATGTCGATCTGTTCAAGCTGCACCCGTGCGAAACCATTATCTTTTAGGTCTCCGGGAATGAACACAGACCAGAACTGGCCTGCTATGTGACCCTGTCGGAGCCGGTCAATGTCGGTCTGTCCCCGGCCCTTGATCCGAAGGTTGAACGCTTCCACGTTGCGGGGGGTTTGAGCGTCCTCGCGGATCGACCAGGGGAGATCGTTGTGACCGTCGATGAGTGGGGAAGCGCGGAGGAGAGCGAGGGCATGCTGGAGAGCCCGGTTCTCCGCCGGCGCGTCAAGCTGTGCGAACAGCGTCGAGGAATTGAGTGCGCTGAGCAGGAATGCAGCCAGGAGGGCGTTGCGCATGGTATTGTTCCTCAGAGTGAAACGTCCGCGGTCGGCAGGAACCGGGGCGGCTTCCTTGCCTGGCTCGCCTGCTCATACGCGTATGCGAATTTGATGAGCACCGGCTCACTCCACGCACGGCCAAAGAACGAAATCCCCACGGGCATGCCGAACACAAAACCGGCAGGCACAGTGACACTCGGATAACCGGCAACGGCGGCGCCAGTGGAACTTCCACCGAGATAGTGGTCGCCGTCGATCAGGTCGGTGAGCCAACCGGGTGCATCCGTCGGGGCAACGAGCGCATCCAGTTTGTTCTTCTGCATGACGGCGTCGATGCCCTCCTTTCGGGAGAGACGCTGGCACTTTGCGAGTGCCGTGACGTACTCCTTGCTTGTCAGAGGTCCTTTGGCTTCGGCCTTGAGAAACGTCTCCTGGCCGAAGTGAGGCATTTCGGCCTTCTTGTTCCGTTCATTGTATGCGATGACGTCCTTCAATGAGCGCACCTGCGCGCCCGGCCCGAGCCGCATCAGATACGCGTTCAAATCCGCCTTCAGCTCATAGAGCAGCACCGTGAGCTCGGCGTCGTCGAATTTCCCGATCGTCTCGACATTCGCAGGATCAACCAGGACCGCTCCCTGACGCTTCAGAACATCGAGGGCACCCTCCATCAAAGCATCGACGGAGGGAAGGAACCCGAAATACTTCCTTACCACGCCGATGCGGGCCCCTTTCAGGCCGTTCAGATCGAGTGCAGAGGTATAATCCGTCATTCCTTTTCCCGCGCCGGCGGCCGTTGCCCTGTCCTGCGGGTCAACCCCAGCCAACGCACCCAGGAGAATTGCCGCGTCGCGCACGGTGCGCGCCATCGGACCGGGGGTATCCTGGGAATGAGAGATCGGTATCACACCGGTGCGGCTGATCAATCCGACCGTCGGCTTGATGCCGACGATGCCGTTGACCGAAGAGGGGCTGACAATCGATCCGTCTGTCTCGGTCCCGACCGCGGCGGCGCAAAGGCTTGCGGCGGCTGCCGCACCCGAACCGGAGCTCGACCCCGAAGTGTTCCGGTCGAGTGCATGCGGGTTCCTGGTCAACCCGCCCCTTCCGCTCCATCCGCTGGTCGAATGATTGGAACGGATGTTCGCCCATTCACTCAGGTTCGTCTTCCCGAGGATGATCGCCCCCGCCTTGCGGAGTTGCCTGACGAGGAAAGAATCTTCCGGCGGCCGGGCTCCGACAAGCGCGAACGAGCCGGCCGTGGTGGCCATCGCGTCGGCGGTGTCGATGTTGTCCTTGATCAGAACGGGAATTCCGTGCATGGGTCCCCTGGACCCCTTCTCCTTCCGTTCTTTGTCGAGCCCGTCGGCGATCGACAGCACATCCGGATTAAGCTCAATGACGCTGCGCAGCGTCGGTCCGCTCCTGTCGATCTCACCTACGCGGGCGATGTATTTTTCCGTGATGGACCGCGCGGTGTACTTTCCCGAGGCCATGCCCTCCTGAAGTTCGCGTATGCCGATGTCATCCAGTTCGCCCGTCGGGACGGGAGCTGCGGGGCCCGGTTCGCGGGCTTCGGCATGCACGAAGGAAGGAAACGCGGCAGCGATCACGCTGCTGGAGATGCCGGCCGCGAGAAATCCTCTTCTGGAAACATGCGAACCGGTACGGACTGCAGAGCGATGGGGGTGCATGGCAATGTCCTGTCTGTTGGTATCGTGAGGGTCGATTATTTCCGTTTACCTATTCCTGCTTCATTCAGTATCATTGCCTCACGGACAAATGCCGACAAAACCCTGTCGGGAGGAAGGTCCCCAGGCTTCTTGAGGCGCCCGAAATGACCCATGGCGGTCCTGTTCACCCGCTCAAGATGCCCATGCCGGTCCGACAGGAGAGATGCCTTCCACAATGTAAATGCGCAATGCTCCTTGAAGGATGCCATACTGCAGAGGATCCCGTGATATTCGAAGTGCGGGAACCCCCACTTGATGGCTTCTTGAACATCAGGACAGGATCTGTGGATGACGCTCCGCAGGTGGCGGAGGATGGGCCGGGCGAATGGTGCAGACCGGGCAATATAGGCATCGACGCGGGTATCTTTGGCTCCCATGGCGGGTCTGGTGGCGATGAGGCAGATGATCAGGGCTTGCGTGTGTATGTGGCTTCGACAAAAATGGACCAGGCGGACCCATCGGGCGACACGTCCATGCGGTAGGAGTAACTGCCTTCCTTGGTGAAGTCAAACGTCGCTCGTACCTGTCCCTGGGGACCGGTGCTTACGAGCGTGAGCACGCGATCTGTAAATGAACCTTTGAAGGTATTCAGCGGTGAACCGATCGAGTCAAACCAGTAGAGGAGGTAGACCTTTTCGGCCTGGTCCCAGGTGAATACCCCGTGGCCCCTGTAGGTTACGTTCCCGTTCCGTTCCTGCTCGTAGTCCTGGAGTACCGCAAAACCATCGAGCGCAAGTCTGTTGTGGACCCGGCCGATTGCCATCCCGCCCTTAGGATCCCATGGGGAGGGGTGCATGTGTTCATCTCCGGTCCATTCTCCTACAAGCCGTTGGAGTTTCGCATGGGCATCATGTGGTTTGGGCATTTCCATGTCGGATATCCTCCAGTCAGGTGCTCCCTCAGTCACTCCAGCCGTTCAGTCCCCAGTCGGCCTGATGTTGCTTGTTTCGACCATGAGCATGACGGTTTTCCGGGGGGCCCGCGGCCGGTGCATAACCCCGCGGGAGATCGTGACGCCCTGCCCCGGATTCAACTCTATCGTCCGCCCTTCAAGGTCAATCTCAAGTTTGCCTTCAAGGACGAAGAAGAACTCATCGTCGTTATCATGCTTGTGCCAGTGGAATTCCCCCTCCACGATCCCCAGACGTACCACGCTCTCATTGACGCGTGTCAGAGTCTGGTTCGACCATTTCTGCCTGGCGGCGGCGACCAGGGCAGGGACGTCGATAATTTCCAGATGATCGAATTGTACTTCGGGGTTGATATTATACTTGTTTGCCTCGGGACCTCCCGACATAGACAGATCTCCTTGTGTGGCCTCAGTGTGGACACGGGTCGAACGCCCCGTGAACAGCGGCTCAGCGCACGCCGCGCGCGATATTCGCTCTGAACGGGATTTTCATTCCGGCGGTTCCGGCAAACGAGGCAAGTTCTCCGGTCACATCACGCACGACGGCTGTCCGTGCCTCCGGCGGTGCTTTGGCGTACTCATGAAATGCCGGAGTGGCGCTGATATGACGGGATATGAAACCCGGCAGGTCAGGCAGGTCGAGGATCCGCTCAGCCACGGTCATCGTCACGTTACTGAATCCGGCATCTTCGAGGAGGGATTTGATCACACCGCTCTCCGTAAGGTCGGAGGTTGCGGAGATACCCGACGATGCGAGCGGCCCGATATGCCTGTTGACGGCTTCGGCAACCGCGTGAAAATATGGATTCTCCCGGCCCCCGCACCACGTGCTGAGGACCACGCGGCCCCCCGGTCGGAGGACGCGGAGCATCTCCGCAAGGGCAGCCGGGCGCTGGGCGAGGTACTGAAGCGTCTGGGCGCAGAGGACCGCATCCACGGATCGATCGCCGAGAGCGAGCTGCGAGGCGCTTTCCACGTGCCACTCTATGAATGCGCTGTCGACGGGGGGAAGTGACCTGGCAACCTCGATCATGCCTGCGTTGATGTCCACGGCGACGATGCGACCGGGCGTACTGACGATGCCTGCGGCGCGCCGGGCCACGGCACCCGTACCGCATCCGCAATCCAGGACAGCTTCGCCCCGTTTCAGCCCCGCCGCTTCCACCAGCACCGCAGCAAACGGATCAAAGATGGTGCTGACGAGAATGCGTTCATATCGTTCCGCCGCCTCCCTGGCCTTCTGCCACTCCGACGACGCGGCCATCGCTCCGTCTCTTTCTCTCATCAGCACCTCCGTTGAGCAGAGCGGCACCGCCGGAACCGCGCGGGGATTATGCCGGCCAGGTTGAAAGAACATGTTCCACCGCGGGGTGGACCTCGCCCTCCAGCACTGCCGCAAGATCATCGTCCGTTACAGTGTCATGGAGCCGCAGAAAGGTTTTCCAGAGGCGCCGGAGCGTATCGATACCGCCGGCGTCAAAGATGTTCTTTGCGGCTCCATGAAGCCGGCACTGATACCAGCCATAATTCCGTGAACCAACGTCGGTATACAGGAGTTCAAAGTCGTGCAGGCTTCGGTACTGCAAATCGAACGCGCCCGCACCCGCGACGATGTGCGGAAAGGTCTCCAGCGCGCGGAGCTGCCCCGGCTCTCTGCCCGCCACATAGGCGTGCAGGCATATGTTGCAGAAGAGCTCCATCAGCCAGAGGCGGGGAAAATGACACGCGGCTTGAAGGTGAAACACGTGGCCCATCTCGTGAACCGAGAGCAGGTCGAAAAACGGACTGAGATTGAGCGACCCGTCAGGCTGACCATACGCCGCGCGCATCGCATCCTCATCCGTGTGCGAGAGGCTCCCCGGCGCAGGGAGAAGGCTCTGCCAGAATCTGCTGTCCAGTCCCGCCATCGCAATGGTGCGCGCCTCCGTGTAGTGTGGCATCCCGTACAGGGGGAATGTCGCGTATGCCTTCCAGTGTTCCGGCGCCAGGACGAGCACCCGAAGGTCCGGCTCAAACTCCAGGGTGCTGCCGAGGAATTCATACGCACGCTGCGAGCGATCCGCAATCAGCCTCCCCCGGTCTTCAGTACCCGGGCTGATGAAGACGGGAAAGGGGTACCCCTCCAGTTCTGTGAGTTCAGGATAGTCCATAGGTGCAATTGACGTGAGAGGACGCCGGCCGGGAGAGGTCAGAAGTTGCCGGTGCTGATTCTACCCTATGAGGTGCACAAAAAGTAACACAATATCAAGCCCATGTCACTTCTTCTCTTTCTTCACCCGCGTACCGTCAGCCGCGTACACAACTTCAAGGGTGTCTGTACCGGACTTCAGGATTACTTCAAATTCTATCCTGTCTTCCTTGATAACCTTCTCCTGCCGGGTGATTCTTCCCTTCGGAAACTCCTTTCGTATCGCGTCGCGTACTGGCTGCGGGAGCGCGGTACGGGGTATTGATTCCTCGATCACGATTGCCGTACCATCGGGATCGTACAGAATATCCCGGGTGACGTTGCCGTCCATGGATTTGATCTCGTACCGGGTCCAGCCATTTTCCGTCTCCTTCGAACAGCCCTTGATAACCGCCTTCGGATACTCCCGCTTGAATTCGATGATCACCGCTTTGGGGACCTTCTTCAGGTCGATTGTCTGCTCCCCTGCGTCCTTTTGTATCGACCGCGCTGTGCCTGTGATGAAGCAGAGGGCGAGGGCCGTGAGCAATGCGCATGCGAGCTTCATGGTAGTTCTCCTATGCTGAATGGGTTTCTCGGGACATCAGCCGGTAGATCACCGGCAAGCCGTACAGGAGGAATATGCTGGACAGGGCAAATCCCCCGATGACTGCGATGGCGAGCGGCTGCTGCAGTTGCGCTCCCGCGCCGAACCCAACTGCAAGCGGCAGGAGGGCGAACACTGCGGCAAGCGTGGTCATAAGGACCGGCCGGGACCGCATCCTGCTCGACCGGACCAGCGCCTCCTCCAGATCCATGCCGTTCGACCTGAGCACTTTCACGTTATGCATGACGAACACGGCGTTCTCTGCTACGATGCCGATGATCATGATAACGCCCACAAAGCTGGAGATATTGAACCTCACGCCGGAAACCCAGAGTGCGGCAAAGACGCCCAGGAGGGACATCAGGTTGACCACGAAAATCGACGCAGGGACCGCGAATTCGCCAAACTCCGTCAGGAGCACGATGAACACGAGCGCGAATGCCGCGATCGCGACGATGAGCAACCCCCGGAAGGACTCCTGCTGCGTCTGGTACACCCCGCCGTACTCAACAGTGACACGCTCAGGGATGTGCACGTCTTTTGCCAGTGCATTCCTGATGTCCGTGATGGTGCTTCCCAGATCCCTGCCGGCAATCCTGGCGGTCACGGCAACCACCTGGCGAAGTCCCTCCCTGCGGAGTTCCGCCTGCCCGGCCGTCCGTTCAATCGCGGCGATGGACGCGATGGGAACAAGCGCTCCCTGCATATTGGTGAGTTTCAATTGCGCGATCTTGTCCATGTCGCTCCGATAGCTGTCGGGGAAGCGAACCCGGATCCCAATGAGTTTTTCCCCCTTCAGTATTTGTGTCCCGGCTCTCCCCCGCATGATGGTTTCCAGTTGATCCCGGACTTCTGCCGGAGAAAAACCGGCCAGCGAAGCCTTGACCGGGTCCACCGTGACAATGAACGAAGGGCCGGCGATGACGGTACCATCGAACACGTCGACGACGCCCGGCACAGTTTCCAGCACCGCCACAACCTCCGCCGCCTTTGCGCGCGCCAGGGAGGCATCGTCTGAAAAGAGTTTGATTTCAACCGGCTGGGGATTGTTGGTCAGATCGCCGATGACGTCCATCATGAGCTGGCCGAATTCCACCCGGAGAGAGGGTTGGGCGGACTCGACCCTGTCGCGCACCTCGGCGATGACCTCGTTGATGTTTCGGCGGCGCACTCTTTTCAGTTTGACAAGGAAGTCGCCCGAATTCGGTTCCGTCAGGAAGAAGCCGAGCTCGAGCCCAGTCCTGCGCGAGTATGCATCTACTTCCGGGACCGACATCAGAATGTCTTCGACCTTCATCAGGATCCGGTTTGTTTCTGCGGGCGATGTCCCCGGAGGGGTCCAGTAGTCGAGCACGAACGTTCCTTCGTCCATCTCCGGCATGAAATCGCTGCCGATCCGCGTATAGACCGCTGCAGCCAACAGAATGACTCCGCCTGCGACGGGGATTGCGGCACGCCTGTGGCGGAGCAGCCAGCGGACGGCGTACTCGTGCCAGGCTGCGGCAGCCGACACGCGCCCGTGATGCTCGATCTCCCTGCGGATGTCGCGTTCCCTGATGACGTACATCGCCAGCAGCGGCGACAGGGTAATGGAAAACACGAACGAAATGAGCATCGCACAGACCATCGTGATCGAGAGGGACGCAAAAAACGCTCCCGTAACCCCTCCGAGAAAGGCAAGAGGAATGTGGATGACGATCGTGCTTGCGGTCGAACCGGCGATGGCAGGCATGAGGTTTCGGATCGATCCGGATGCTGTGCCGGCAAACTGCGCGCGCAGGGGGCCGGCGTCCCCCTTCCCCTCACCGAAATGAGCGAAGACGTATTCAATTACCACGATCGAATCATCTATGATGAGTCCGACTGCCGCCGCGATGCCTCCCAGGGTCATGATGTTGATCGTCAGCCGGGCGGCGTACAAACACGCAAATGTGGCGGCGAGGGTCGCCGGGACGACGGTGAGAATGACGAGACTCACCCGCCAGCTCCGGAGGAAGGCGAATACCACCACCATCGCAAGAATGATGCCGACAACAATGCTATCCCTCGTCCCGGCAATGGAGTTCCCGATGAAGTCACCCTGGTCATAGAAATTTTCAATGTGGATCCCCGGGGGGAGGTGCAGGGACGCAAATTCCTTCGTGATGTCATCCCTGATGCTGACCGTACTTCCGGTGGGTTGTTTCAGGATGGAAATGAGCACCGCATCCTTCCCGTGGGCCGTGGTCCGGATGTATCGGTCGGCGACCGAGGGTATGACATCGGCGACGTCCGCAACCCTGATGGGGACGCCGTTCTGGTTTGCCACAACCACAGATTTGACGTCATCAGCGGATTGCAGCAGTCCCGAGACGAGCGACAGATAGAGCTGGAAGTTATTGGCGATCAGGCCCGTCGACTCGATAAAGTTCGTGTGTTCGATCGCGTCCGCGACGGCACCGATGGTCAGGTGATACGCTGCGAGTTTCTCCGGCGCCACGGTTACCAGGATTTCCCGCGTGTCTCCCCCCACCACCTCAACACGGGAGACCCCCTTCACCTTCAACAGCGCCGGCCGGATCTGGTACAGGGCGACATCCCGCAGCTCAACCTGGCTGAGCGTGTCCGAGGTGAGACTGTATCCATGGATCGGGAAGACCGAAACCATCATCTGTTCCGCACGCACCGACGCGGTCTGCGGCAGGATATTCCTGATATTGGCGATGCGGCCCTGCAGCATCTGGAGCGTCTGCTGGACGTCGCTCCCCCAGTCGAGGCTGACTGAAATCTCCGTCGCTCCCCGCCCCGTGATGGACCTGATGAGACGCACCCCCGGCACCGAGCTCACGGCCTCCTCAAGGGGACGGGTCACCTCTGCCATCATCCGCTCCGGTGGTTGTTCGCCGTTGTCGGCCAGGATGACAATGCGGGGAAACGTGATATCAGGGAAGAGGGAAATCGGGAGGTTGAGCGTCAGAGCGATTCCGGAGAGGAACAGCACGGCCACGGTGAACAGAAAGGCCGTAGCGTGGCGGCGGGCATACTCGAACGGATTCATCGTGCTCCTCAGGGCGGTGTCGTGACGCGCGTGGAATCCGCCAGAGCGTACTGTCCCGTCGTGATGACCACGACCCCCGGTGCGATTCCTTCGCCGGACACCTCCACTGTCGAATCTGTTGTCGTGCCGATCCTCACCGGGATCCGAAGAGCGAGGGAATCCTTTGTCACGGTGACAACAGCATACGTACTCGTCACGTCGTCTCTGAGGAGAGCGGCCTTCGGTGCAAACAGCGCATGTGCCCGCGTGCCGGTGACAATGAACGCAGACCCGTTCATTGCCGTTCTGAGCATCGCCCGAAGATGCGGCTCCATATGCTTTATAAATTCAATCCGCACGTGCACGGTCTGGCTTTGGGGGTCGGATTGAGGGTTGATCGCCACGACGGCAGCCGCCCACGAAAAGCCCGGCATGGCGGGGAATGTCACGGACGCCTGTTGTCCCGCGGCAATGGAGGGAAGGTCACGAAGCCCAACCTCTGCGATAAAATCGACCGTGGCAAGGTCAACGATCGTCATGAGTTCCGCGTTTTCAGCAACAAGTTCACCCTCACTGACGGTTCTTGTCGATACGTATCCGTCAAATTTCGCTTTCACGGCGATGCTGTTCCTTGACGTCCGGGCCAGTTCAAGCATCCGCTCACCTTCAGCCCTCTGCGCCGGTGTCTTCGCGGATTGGAGGATCGACTCCGCACCCCGGAGCGCAGATTCTGATTCCTTTGTTTCAATCACCGCGATGGTATCACCCTTCCGTGTCGCAGTCCCTTCAAAGGCCCTCAGCGATACGATCCTGCCGGCGAGCGGCGCATACAACTTTTCCTTTTTCAGGGCGTCGGTGTGACCGAATGCGGCAATTCTGTCGGTCGCAGGGGCTTCGACGACGCGCCCCGTCTGCACGGAGACAACTGCTCTGACGGCGGAGCGGTTTTCCTCGTCGTCCGATTGCTGCTGGCGGCACGCGGCAGCGACAAGGCAGGCAGCCACGAGTGCGGGTGCCATAGAGAGTGCAGAGAAGGCGTTCTTCATTCCGGGACGTTATTGTGTCGTCAGCTGTTCCATGTGGGCATGCAGGAGCCGGATGTCCGCGAGAGCCCTGAGCTGGGCCAGCTTTACCTCTCGCAGGGTCTGTTGGGCCGTAAGGACCTCAAGGGAGAGTCCTCCCCCTCCGGCAAATCGGGACTTCGTCAGAAGAAAATTTTCCTCTGCCATCTTCGAGTTCCGCCGCAGAGCCTGCAGCCTCTCCCGCGATCGGGCAAGCTGCAAAACGGTTCGCTTCGTCTCCGCGCTGAGGGACCTCTGCAGGAGGTTCGTTTCCAGTCGGAGCATGTCGACCGACGTCTGCCGTTCCTGAATGCGGAGGGCCGTGGCACCCCAGGTGATGAGCGGGAGATCCACGACGAGACCCATTGAGAACCCGACGGCACTGAAGCGATCCGCGGGTCCCAGCTTCAGATTCTCGCCGGAATTTGCATACCCTGCATCCGCGGCAAAAGTAATCACCGGCCACCGCTCGTGCTCTGCCATCTGAACATCCAGCATCCTGCTTTTCAATTCCAGGTCAGCGATTGAAAGTTCGATATAGGCGATGGAATCCGGATTCAGGTCCCGTGACAATGAATCGGTCCGGTCCGGCCGCTCCGGCTCCCATACTCCCTCCACGCTGAAGGAGGTATCAATGGGGTTGCCTATGAGCTCTGTAAGCCGGTATTTGTCCAGCGCGAATTCATCCTGCGCCTTCTGGAGCGTCATACGGGCATCCGCGAGCTGGAGATTTGTCCTGAGGACGTCGGTGTAGGCGGCGCCACCGCCTGAATAGGTTCTTTGCACAAGTTCTCCGTAGTCGGAGAGTTGCTGCACGCTTTCCCGATCCAGTGCGATTTCCTGCTCCGACCGGAGTGTTTCGAAAAAGGCCTGTTGTACGGCGAACGCGAGATCGCGATCGGTAAGGACGTACTCGCGGTCAAGACGGGCGAGGTCAGTCGCAATCTGATCCGACTTCAGGCTCCGCACACCCCCGTCGTATATCGATTGCTGAAGGACAACCTGTCCGACAATCTGACCGCCGTTGGAGAGGGCGGGATCATAGCCCAGTTTGCTGCCGAAAGGTGCATAGATCGGCATTGCCGCCAGCCGAATTTGAGGCAAGAGTGTTGTCCGGAGTTCCTCACGCGCCAGGCCGGCGGATTGCACCCTGCCCTGTAGAATCCCGAGGCGGGGGCTGTACTGGCGGGCAAGCGTAAGGCAGTGGTCCAGAGTGAGGACAGACGGACTCTGTGCGGGGGCAACACCCGCACAGATGAAGAGCAGAGCAGCGAAGTGCTTCTTCACAAGTGTTACTCACTCACCTTGAGGATCATGAATGAGTCGGGCAGTACCGGCGGGCGGCGCGATCCTCCGGCGGCGGGTGCCGGCGCCGGGCCGAATTCCGCAGTCGGGAGAAAGAGCGCGTGCGTTTTAAGGTCAACGGCAATGGTCCGGGCGCCCCGCTGTGTCGGGACGTTCTCGACCACACTGAACGATGCCGGCGTCTCCTCGCGGATGACGGTCATTGTTCCCTCCCCGTTCGAACTGAACGCCAGGCCGACCCCGGGATCAAACGCGCACCCGTCCACTCCCGATCCGATCGGCAGGTTTGCAACGACGTGTCCATCATCCGCATCAAGAACAATCATGAGCTTGTTTTCGCAGACAGAGAAGAGCCTGCGGTGCCGGACATCGATGGCGAGTCCGGAAGGTGATTGTCCCGGCGCGAGCGACCAGCGGGAAAGCACCGTGAGGGATTTTGCATCAATCACAATAATCTGGCTGTTGTCTTCGTCATTGACGTACACATGCCCGTTAAGGTCGGTCACGGCGAATTCGGGCTTGCCGCCGAGCGGGATGGTGGCGAGCGAATCACCGGTGGATGGGTCCAGAACGCTCGCATCATGGCTTCTGCCGTTGAACGTGAAGAGCCGTCTGGAGAAGGGGTCATACAGGATGGCATCAGGGTTCTTCCCCGCCGGCACCTCACGTATGACCTTCAGCGTGGCAAGGTCGAACATCGTGACGGTGGAAGTGCGGCCGTTGCTTGTGAACCCGTGATTGAATTCCCGGGCAACCGCGATTCCATGCACACCTTCGGTCTTCTGGATATCGCCAATCACCTTGAGCGAATCCGCGTCGAGGACGACCACATGGGTGCCGTGCGACACATACAGCCGCCGGGCCGTTGAGTCAACGGTAAGGTAATCCCATCCCCCCTCCCCCCCGATTGCCGCTCGTTTCACGGCATGATATCCGGCGCTGGAAGATGCGAATGGCAGGAGCAAAAGCAGACAGGCACAGAAAACACATGCAATGCGGGATCTCATGGCAGATCTCCTTAGGGATATTCTTTCCTCGCCATCAGAGAAGTGTACCGCGGAGAATCAGGGCCGCGAAGCTGAAATAGATGATGAGCCCGGTGACATCAACCAGCGTTGCAACGAAGGGAGCCGATGAAGAGGCAGGATCGAACCCGAACCGGCGCAGGGCAAACGGGAGCATCGATCCGGAAAGTGTCCCCCAGACGACAACGCCGACCAGCGAACAGCCGACCGTGAATGCGACACGCATCCAGTGGGGTCCGTACAGGTCGGTAAACATGGACCAGACGGAGATGCGCAAAAATCCGATACATCCAAGTACCGTGCCGAGGAGGAGCCCTGAAAGGATTTCACGCCTCATGACCAGCCACCAATCCCGCAAGGTTATCTCCTGCAGAGCCATAGCCCGGATGATGAGCGTGGCAGCCTGGGACCCCGAGTTCCCTCCGCTCGAGATGATCAGCGGGACGAAGAGTGCCAGAACGACGGCTTTTGCAATTTCATCCTGAAAATAACTCATCGCCGTGGCAGTCAGCATCTCGCCCAGGAACAGGATGACAAGCCATCCTGCGCGCTTCTTCACAAGGGAGAGAACGGGTGTTTTCACATACGGATAGTCCAGGGATTCCAAACCGCCGAACCGCTGGATGTCCTGCGTGTCGATCTGCTCCACGACATCCAGGACGTCGTCGATGGTGACAATCCCGAGGAGAAAGCCCTCCGCGTTGATCACGGGGAGCGCGGAGCGGTCATATTGCTTGAATATCTGGACAGCCTTCTCCTTCGTGTCAGCAGGAGTCAGGAAAAGGAACGTCTCATCCATCAACTCCGCGACCGGGCGATCGAGAGGGGTAACGAGGATGTCCCGGATGCGGATGTCGTCGATCAGCTTCCCGTTCTGGTCGCTCACAAAGACGAAATCGAGCGACTCGATGTCCTGTGCGTGCGAGCGGATATGCTCGAGGACGGCTCCCACGGTCCAGTCCCGCGGGACCGCAATATACTCCGGCGTCATCAACCGGCAGATGGATTCCTCGGGGTAGCCGAGAAGCGTCCGTGCCACCGAGCGCTCGGCCGGCGAAAGCAGGTCGATCAACTGTTTGACGACCGGACCCGGGAGTTCCTGGAGAAATGCAGTCCGGTCGTCCGCTGACATCTCATTCAGGATGCCCCCGACCTCCTCCTGGCCCAGGGACCGCAGAAGCGACTTCTGCACGTCGAGATCGAGATATTCAAACGTCTCCGCGGCCTTTTCCTTCGACAGGAGGCGGTAGACGATTGCGCGTTCCTTTTCGTGCAGGTCGGTAACGACGTCGGCGAGGTCGTTGGGGTGCCACTCCTCAAAGATCTCCCTGAGCGTCGAGAAGTCGCGTTGCTGAACCAGCTCAGCTATTTCAGGGAGTATTGCCCGTCCGAGCATGCGAGGTGTCCGGTTGAAGTGGTGGTGTGAGCATCATGAACGTAACGAATTGCGGATTCACTCGCCATACATTTTCTCACTGATCGAGCGCCCGCCCCCTTGTTTCCGGGAACACCCAGATCCATGCCCCGGTGAGAAGCGCAAAGAGAGCGGCGAGGGAAATACCGCCGCCCAGTCCGTATTTCTCTGCGATGACCGCGATGACGACCGGGGTAAAGAACTGGATCCCACGCGCCAGGTTGAACGCCGAGCCCATGGCGGTGTTCCGTATTGATGTCGGGAAGAGCTCTGCAAACAGCGGCCCGTAACCGCTAAACATGCCTGTCCCGAATCCGACCAGGAACATGAACCCGAGCGCCAGGGCCGGCTCGATGACGACAAAATCCCACAGCAGGGTAATCATCACCAGGCCGACGGCCATGATGCATGAATAGATGGAATATGCCGGCCTTCTCCCGAGCCTGTCTGCCGTGATGCCAAAGCTCAGGTACCCGATGAGCCCGCCCGCCTGTGTGACGAGCATCCATGCAGCCGATTTCGCGGTCGTAAACTGCCGCTGCTGATGAAGGTATCCCGGGAGCCAGCTGTAGGTGAACCAGTACGCAGACATGTCGAAGGTCGCCAGGATGAGCGACTTGAGGAACATCGTCCGGTGGGCAGGCGAGAAGAGTTGAACAAACTTGCTGCGCCGTTCTGAGGCCATCCTTTCGAGTGAGGGGTCCGCGCGGAGGAGACGGGCACGCTCCACCCAGACATCCGATTCGGGAAGTCGTTTCCGGATGAAGAGCACCAGCAGCGCGGGGAGGATTGATATGAAGAAGCAGGACCTCCATCCGATTTCGGGCGCGATGAATCCGCCGATGACCGACGCCAGGACAATGCCGAACGGCGCGCCTGTCTGCATGACCGCTCCGTACCGACCGCGCACCTTTGGCGGGAATGTTTCTCCCACGTAGGTCTGGCCCGTCGCCCATTCACCGCCGACGCCGAGGCCGGTAACGATCCTGAAGACGAGGAGCACCTCGAGAGAAGAGGCAAATCCGCAGAGTGCCGTGCCGATACTGTACGTGAGGATGGTCCACTGGAGGACTTTCTTCCGACCGAACCGGTCGGAGAGGACGCCGAAGGCGACTCCCCCCAGGGCCGTCGCTGCGAGCGACGCACCGAGGACATAGGAGAGTCCCACGTTGGAGAGGTGCAGTTCCGCGCCGATCGGAATCAGCAGGAATGAAAAGAGAATCAGATCGTAGAAGTCGAATACCCAGCCCGCCCAGCTCATGAAGAGAATCTCAAAGTGCTGGCGGGTCGGTCTTTCAGCCTGGTTCAGCAGGGCCATCAGGCACCATCATTCCGGATAATCCACTGCGCCAGTGGGTCAGATCCATTTTCTTCTCAACAACACGGTTTTGACCCCCTGTGTCAGAATAAGATAGCACAAGAGAGTGAGAAGGAGAATAGGCCAGTACAGCAATGGCAATTCCGTAAGCCCCAATGACGGCGCCAACCCGGAATGGGGGAGCCAGAGCCCCACCATCATGATGATGAACGATGTAAGGACGACTGGTGCGCTCGGGACGCTCTGGAGGAATGGAATCCTGTTGGTCCGGATCACATGGATGATCAGAGTCTGCGTCATCAACGATTCGACAAACCAGCCCGTTTGAAAGAGAGACGAGCGGGCTGGATCCCAGCAATTGAATATATACAGCATGACAAAATACGTCGAGTAGTCGAATACCGAGCTGATCGGGCCGATGAAGAGGATAAATCTTCTGATATCATCCATCGACCAAGGACGGGGTTTCTCGATTTGTTCGGGATCGACGTTGTCCGTCGGAATGGGGACCTGGGAAAAATCATAGAGAAGATTATTCGTAAGGATTTGAATCGGCAACATGGGCACGAAGGGGAGGAAGGCACTTGCCCCAAGCACGCTGAACATATTCCCGAAGTTTGAGCTTGCCCCCATTCGGACATACTTGATAATATTGGCAAAGACCTTCCGCCCCTCAAGGACACCCTCCTCGAGGACCAGGAGGCTCTTTTCCAGGAGGATGACGTCGGCGGACTCCTTTGCAATGTCGACTGCCGTATCAACAGAAATGCCAACATCAGCGGCGCGCAACGCAGGGGCATCGTTGATGCCGTCGCCCATGAAGCCGACCACGTGGCCATTGGAACGCAGGACCTGGATGATCCGCTGCTTATGAGCCGGGGAGAGCCGGGCGAAAATGGTCGTTGACCTGACCGCCGACAACAATTGCTCGTCCGACATACGTTCGATGTCTCCGCCGAGCACCAGAGCTTCCGTCGGCAAGCCCACGTCGTGACATACTTTTCTGCTTACGCGATCGTTGTCACCGGTAAGAATCTTCACCTGCACACCATGCTTCTGAAGGGCGGCGATGGCAGGGCCTGCACTCTCTTTTGGGGGATCCAGGAATGCGACGTAGCCCCGGAGAACCAGTTCTGTCTCGTCATCCCGGGAGTAGGCGCCGCGAGGCTGAAAATCTTTGTATGCAACGGCAAGGACCCTGAAGCCATCATCGCTTAATCGTTCGTACTCATCACGCAAATCCTGAATCAGGACCGGATCCATCGGGAGGACTTCATCTTCCAATTCGAAGCGGGTGCAGCGGCGGAAGACCTCCTCCGGGGCGCCTTTTGTCAGCAAGCGGTGGGTGCTGTCAGGCATTTCAACCACCACGGACATCATACGCCGGGAGAAATCAAACGGAATTTCGTCCACCTTGCGGTGCTGCTCAACTTCGTACTTCTCGTGAATGTCGCTTCGGTGATCCAGGATGGCACGGTCAAGAACATTTTTCAGGCCCGTCTGAAAGTGACTGATCAGATAGGCATCCCTGAGCACTGCATCATCCTCGGTCCGCACGACATCGCAGTGACGCTCAAGGACGACGTGATCAATCGTCAGCGTGCCCGTCTTGTCCGTGCAGAGCACATCCATGGCGCCAAAATTTTGAATCGAATTGAGCCGCTTCACAATTACTTTTTTCCGGGACATCAGGATTGCGCCTCTCGACAGGCTCACAGACACAATCATCGGGAGCATCTCAGGGGTGAGGCCGACCGCGACAGCGAGGGCGAAGAAAAAAGCCTCGCCCCAATTCCCTTTGGTCAGCCCGTTGATAAGAAATACCAGCGGCACCATGACCATCATGAAGCGCATCATCATCCATGTGAAGCGCTTGATCCCCTTATCAAAGCTTGTTTCGACATGCTGGCCGGTAATGCTCCCGGCCATGCTGCCAAAGTAAGTCCGTTCGCCCGTCGCAACTGCCACCGCGAGAGCCGTACCGCTTTCCACACTCGTGCCAAGGAAGCACACATTCGAGAATTCCAGCGGTGAGAGGCCTTCACGCGTTTCACATGCATCGAACTTCTCTATCGGCAAGGACTCGCCGGTGAGACTCGCCTGAATGACAAACAAGTCCTTCGAGGATATCACGCGGAGGTCAGCCGGAATCATGTCGCCCGCGGAAAGTTTCACGATGTCGCCCGGTACAATCTCACTGAGGGGCAGCTCATTCGGCTGGCCGTCGCGAATCACCGTTGCAGTCACCTTGATCATGGCTTTGAGCTTTGCTGCCGCGGTATCCGCGCGTGATTCCTGAACAAACTTCAGCAAGACCCCCAGCACGACCATGAGGCACATGACCGTTCCTGCGCGGGGGTCGCCAGTGGCAAACGAAATCACGGCAAGAGCGCTCAACAACACCACGAGCGGGTTTCGTAGCGACGTCATCAGCCGCCAGAGTTTGCTGTGCCGCTCCTCCTGTGCAACTTCATTCGGCCCGTGGGTTTCCCGCAGGGTTTCCGCTCGTGACTCGCTGAGCCCCTGGGGAGATGTGCCGAGCGCATGCAGCACCTGCGGGACTTCTGATCGCGCAGCGTCAATGAGTTCCTGCGAGACCTGGATAGAGTTCGCTGATTTTTTCAGGGGGTTCGAGAGGCGGGCAACTACACTATTGACAGACGGCGGGGGCATGGGGACACTCAGGGGTTATCTGCGGAATGTCCCGACCCTTCGCGTGGCCATCTCCTGGAAGCACGCCATGCGATCGGAATCCCGACACACACCATGAGAATCGCGACTGCAACCAGATCCTTCCCGAGCGTATGCTGAATGGGACGAACATAGCTCAGCGGCACAACAATTTTGGTCATCGCAAGCCAGACGATGACTCCATACGCGATTCCGGATATGACAAAACTTTTTCGAAGCAGTGCAATCCGGGGATAGACTTCGAAAAACAGACCAGCCCATGAGGTTGCAATGACAAGATGGAACAAAAGACCGGCACATGGGTACAGGATGCTCCCGGAAAATGCCAGGGGTCCGAAGACGCCGCTGGCAATGTACTGAAGAACGATCACGGGATTTGCGCCTCCGGTTGCAATCAGAAACTGGATCATCGCAGCAACGATGTCCAGTGTGCCGGCGAGGAGGCCCGCAACCGCCGCCGCTTTCAATACCCCGCCGCTTCCGCTCGCAGCCCCTTGTGAAGATTGGCTATCCGACATGCACGGTCCTCCTTCTCCTATCGGCTTAATTGGACTCCGGATGCATCGTCCTTCCCGCCGCTACCGGGATTTGCGGGAATAGTCTGCCTGGACTGCCAGATCCTCGCCGCC
>JBGPYM010000251.1:0-4354 GCA_041493205.1 Bacteroidota bacterium | reverse complement strand
CATGACTTCGATATCTCGCAGGCAAACCTGCGGGCGCTGGCCGCTATCGCGAAGTTCCCCGCCGTCTGTGCCAACGTGGTCGACGACCGGAACGGATACCCGGTCGGCAACCGCCCCTGGGTTGTGATCGAACGGGGGGGCCTCCGGATCGGGGTCATCGGACTCATGTCGCAGGAATTGTACAGCCTGGTGAACCAGAACAACCTCACAGGCATCAGGGTGCTTCCGCCGGCAGAAACCCTCCAGCGTTTCATCCGTGAGCTCGATCCGCAGACCGACCTGCTCATCGCCCTTACCCATGAGGGCGTGGAGGAGGATTCGCTGCTGGCAACGGAGGTCACGGGCCTCGACATCATCGTCGGCGGGCATTCCCATACCCGCCTCAAGAATCCCAAACTGGTCAACGGCGTGATCATCGTCCAGACCGGCTCCAATGCCGAGAATCTCGGCGCATTGCATGTCACGGTGGAGAACGACCGTGTAACGGCATACGACGGTGCACTCATCCCGCTCTGGGCCGGGAAGCAGCGGCCGGCATCGCCGTTGTCGCATCTCGCCGACTCACTCCAGACGGAAATCGACAAGGAATACAGTGAAGTCATTGCGACGCTCAAGGACGGATGGACGCGGGCGGACGGACAGAGCGGCGTCGGCACATTCATTGCCGAGGCGCAGCGCACCGCGGCCGGCGCGGATGTCGGGTTCATGAACAATTACGGGATACGCAGGGACGTCCCGGCCGGGCCGCTGACGAAGAAGACGCTGTTCGAAGTGCTGCCGTTCCGGAACATCCTGACGACGTTTCAGCTTAGCGGGAAAGAACTGCGGGCACTCATGGTCTATAACATCCGGAAAAGACCCGCCATCCAGATTGCCGGCATGAGCGGACGGTGGAAAGCCGGTCCGGACGGCACGCCGGTGTTCCTCTCGATACTGGTCGGGGGGAAGCCTCTGGACGATGGAGCGATGTATCGCTGTGCGGCGAGCGACTACCTCGTCGGCGAGGCCAAACGGTACCTCGGCGTCGAGGTCAGGCAACCGGCCTTCCTGCAGCAGACGGTCTTTGCGGCGGTCGAGGGCGCGGTGCGGGCGGCAGGAACACTCACACCGCAGGTCCTCTATACGATTGAACGGGCGGACTGACAACCAGGAATTTCCCCTTGAACGAATCCCACTTTCCCATTCTGATCATTACCGGACGCCCCGCCGCGGGAAAGTCCGAGGTCATCGACTATCTGAAAAAGACGGACCCCGCGGAACGAATGCGGCGCTTCCACATCGCGGAGTTCGAAGAACTCGACGATTTCGTTACGTCTGGGAAACGTTCGAGGTAGACGATATCCTGACCCGTCACGGCCGCCCACGCCTCTGGACAAACGAACAATACTGGTTCAAAGACGAGTTTATCTGGAATCTGTATCTCGAACGGATCAATCTCGAGTACCGGAAAAAACTCGCCCGCGACCCGGACTACCACCGTCACCGGACCACGCTGATCGAGTTCGCCCGTGGGGGAGCGCACGGCATCGAGCAGGCGCTCGGCGTCCTGCACCCCGACATTCTGTCGCGGGCGCGGATCGTCTATATCAGAGTGTCCTACGAGGAGTCCGTGCGAAAAAACCAGAGGAGGGCCCGGAAAGGGGAGGAGGATTCCATCCTGTACCACTCCCTGCCGGACGAGAAGATGGAGTTCTATTACCGCACAAACGACTGGGAAGCGCTTGAGTCACGAGACCCGGATGTCATCCGCGTGAATGGTCTCGATGTTCCGTACGCAGTGTTCGAGAACGAGCCGGAAAAAACTCACGATCCCGCGCTGATCGGGAAAGAGCTGGACCGGATCGCCGCGCGGTTCCGCCGGGGGAGCTGACCGCCCCGGATCAGTGCGCGCCCCGCTGTGCGGGCACGACGTTCCAGAGTTTCAGCATCAGCACCGCGCCGATCACGGAGAACCCGATCATGCTGGGCCCCCACACACCCCAGCCGAACGTCTGCAGCATCCACCCCATCCCTGTCCCCACCGCCGCGCCGCCGATGTACTGCATACCGTCGAACATGCCCGTGGCAGAAGCGGCGGCCTTTCTCCCCCCGAAGTCCATCGACGCCGTTCCGGAAAGCATCGAATGAACCATGCTGATGGCGAACGAGTTGACGACGAACGCGCCGATGATCCACGCGACGCCGGGTGAACGCCAGACGATCGCCAGGCAGATGACCTGCAGGACGTATCCTATGAATGCCACGGGGGGACGGCGCGACCGGAACACCCAGTCGGAGATCGTCCCCGCCGCGAACGCCCCCACGATACCCGCCAGGACGACGCTGATCGCCCCCTGTTGGAACACCGGAGAATCGAGCGGCAGTCCCTGTGCTTCCTGCATGTAGCGGGGGAACCATTGTTCAAATCCGTGGCGGACGAACCCGGTGCAGAATTCGGCGAAGGCGATCGTCACCGTGACCGGATTTGTGAACACCTTCCGGACGAGATATTTCATGTTCACGGGTTCCGTATCGCCGCTCGAGGCATCCTGCGTGTCG
Source organism: Bacteroidota bacterium (assembly GCA_041493205.1). GTDB lineage: Bacteria > Bacteroidota > Ignavibacteria > UBA10030 > UBA6906 > JBGPYM01. The sequence goes on along the minus strand of JBGPYM010000251.1, from coordinate 1,816 downwards.
AACCCCGGCTGTCCGGCCTCCTCGGGCGTGTCGCGCACGAACAGGATGGTGAGCACCCCCATCATTGCCATGATCCCCGCCGGGATGAAAAACACCCATTGCCAGGGGAGAAGAGTGACCGCAATGCCCCCGATGAAGAAGATAAGCGCGCGGCCGCTCTGGATCATCGATCCGAATATCGCCGAAAAGACGCCCCGCTCGCGTACATGGAACCAGGCCGAGTTCACTTTGATCAGGGACAGGGCGCTGTAAGATTGGAAGTAGCCGTTGAGGGCCCATGCTGTGGCGAAATACCCGATGAGCACCGTCCCTGTTCCCAGGAATCCGATATACGCACCGAGACCAAACGCAATATTGAAAACCACAGAGCCGAAAACTCCTATGAGCATCGCCTTCCGCCCGCCGATCCTGTCGGCGATCGGACCGTTGAACAGTGCGGAGATCCCGTAGATGGTGAGCGCCGCGGTGATGATCGTGCCGATCTGCGTCTTATCCCACCCGTACGTGTCGGAGAGAGCCTTGTTGGCGAAGGAGAGGTTGTAACGCCCCATGTACATGGCGGCGTAGGTGAAGCCGAGCGTGAGCCAGTTGAGCGCACGGCGGCGGCGGAAGGCCACGCTGTGGACGGGCCTGCCATCAGGTTTTAGTTCCATGATTGAGAAAAGTATGATGGGAAAACGGGGTGCCGGTCAATATCCGGAACGGGACGGAGATATTCCACAAAAAAAGGGGCCGGCCATCGGCCGACCCCTGTGGAGAGCGGTGCAACACGCTTTCAGTGGCACCGGCGTCCCTGTCGAAGATCCCGCCGAAGGCGGGGCCGGTGTCTCTTCCCGCGGAGTTACTTCATCAAAATCATCTTCCTCGTCTGAATAAACAGCTGAGCGGAATTCCCCGAACCCGACGCCTCCATCCGGTAGAAGTAGATACCGCTCGAGACCTGCGCGCGCCACTCGACCTGATGGTTCCCGGCTGAGACAGGACCGTTCACCAGGGTTGCAACCTTCTGGCCGAGCACGTTATAGACGGTCAGCGTCACCCTGCCGTCGGCCGGCAGGCTGTAGCCGATCACGGTCGAAGGGTTGAAGGGATTAGGATAATTCTGGTCGAGCGCAAAACGACCCGGCATTTCACCCCCTGTGTTGTCGCCGACTCCGGTGGTGCCGAGGATGAGCCCGTCGCTGTATCTGCCGAGGAACCGCCTCTGGGCAAGCGTCGTCCACTGGTTGAGATTGTCGATACCGTATGCGTAGGTTATGCCGAGATACAATTGCGACGTGTCGGAGACCATGTCCCAGTAGTTCTGACGCGAGAGCTGGCCGATCGCAATCTGGGTCTGGAAGCCATTCCACGTCTGCGGCACCGGGCGATACGCTTTCCCGCCGGCGCGTTCGGCGCGCGCGAAGAATGAATCAACCGCCGCGACGGTCGGAAGCGAGGCAATCGGCTTCATCTGCGTCAACCAGAAGAAATTAATCGAATCGATAGTCTGTGTCCCCGACCCGAACGGCTCCACGCGGAACTCGAAGCTTGTTTGCCGGGTCGACCCCGTATAGTAGAATTGCCACCCTCCACGCCCCGTTGTGTCAACTTCGTATGTCTGCACCGACCGCAGGGTACGCGGTGATGGGAAGCTCGCGATATGCGCGTTGAGCGAATCGATCGCCTCCTTGTAATTCGGCTGGCTGAGTCCGAGAAACGTGATGGTGAGTCCGACGATGTTCGTACTGCTGACGGTGACATCGGGTCCGACGCCAACAATGTCCCCGCGGCCCGGATCTATGGCTCCGTCATTGTTGAGATCGCGCGCGGCAAT
>JBGPYM010000357.1:0-2631 GCA_041493205.1 Bacteroidota bacterium | reverse complement strand
CGATCGGGCTGGAAAAAGAGGGTCAGGGGGACTTTGGTGCCGCAAGCGTCTACTTCAAGCAGGCGGGGTCACTGGATCCCTCGTTCACTCCCGCAAAATCGAAGGCGGAGACCTCCGATGCCATGACGACAGCGGGACCGTCGAAAGAGAGTGCGCTTTCCGCGGCGTACAAAGTGAGTCCTCCGCCATCGACTGATGCCGGGTCCGACCGCCGCAGAAACCCGCGGCAGCTTCTCGGGAACCGGCTGATGAAGCTCCAGCGGCTGATCAACATGGGATTCTTCCCCGGCATCGATAACCGCAAGGGCTTTGTGGATGCGGTCAATGCCGGCGCAATCCTCGACCTGCTGCCACTACCGCCGCGTCCGCCGCAATAACGGGCGGCGCGGACTGACGATTATAGTTCTTTTTGAGGGTGGCCCATGAATTTCCGGAACATACCGCGAACGCTGGCCCTTGCAGCGCTCTGCCTTGCCGCTGCAACGGCTGTGAGCCAGCAGGCACATCCCGTGCGCACGCCAGCGCCCGGGCATGAACCCGGCATCATACCGCCTCTGAGTCCCGGCGTCCAATCGGCGCTGATGAAGACGGATACCGTTGCCGTTCCCTGGATCGACGATCTCGAAAAAGGGGCGGGACAGTGGGTGGCTGACGGCTTCTGGCACTGGATGTTCACACCCCAGCGCATCAAGGTCCTGCGCCCCACGATCTATCCCAACCTCGTCGTCTATCCGGATTCCGGTGTCCTCCCGCCCGCGTTTTCAGGAGCTGCCGCCTTCTGGTTTGGGGAGGATTCCAACGGGACGTTCATCGGAAATGATTTTAACCGGAATCAGGGGGTGCTGACCGGCGGGACATCCACTCACGTCATCACGGGATCGCTCGTCTCCCCGGCCATCAATCTCTTCGGCCAGCAGAGCGTGCTCCTGAGCTTCATGACCTGGTGGGAAATCGAAGGTGTCGATACGTACGGGTTCGATCTGATGCACGTCGAGGCTTCCAGCAACGGCGGCGCGAGCTGGGCGCCCCTCGGGCGCGGCATTCTCAATCCGCTCAACGACGTGAACGGGGAGGCATGGAAAGCGTACTCGTCAGGAGGGCTTGGCAACCGCGGCCAGTGGACGCAGCAGGTCTTCGACCTGACTGCCTTTGCGGGGCACGTGGTGTACCTCCGCTTCCGCTTTGACAGCGGCGATCTGCAATACAACGGGTTCCGGGGATGGCTGATCGACGATATCAGCGTCACGCCGACCGTGAGCCTGCCGCCGACCATTCTCGCCGTGACTCCGCAGGTCGTCAATGCCGGACACGTTGTCACGATGATCGGTACAAATTTTGTCAATGGCGCGACCATACAGATCGATTCCACCGTCGCGCCCGGCGCTGTTTTGTCGAATTCGGTCGCCATGTTCTCGATCCCATTCGGCACGCTCGCAGGTTCGCACGCAATCCGGTTGACAAATCCCGACGGCCAGTTTGTCAACCGTATCCGGGCGTTCAACGTCAGTACGAACGTCGCGCCCTCCATTTTTTTCATTACTCCGGATTCTGCCGCCGCGGGAGTATCCGTGCCATTCATCATAAACGGGGATTACTTCCGTTCAGGCCTGAGCGTCGACATCGGAGGCATCACCATCACCCCGACCGCACTGATCCTCACCGACTCGACGCGGATTGCCGGGAACACGCCGGCCGGGCTTCCCCCAGGGCTCCATAACGTCCGGGTGACCAATCCGGACGGGCTCACCGATATCCTCGTCCTCGGGTTCACGGTGTTTACACCGCAGCTTTCCGTTGTCGTGCTCGGTGATTCGGTCGCCGGGAAGGCGCAGGGATTCAACATCACGCCTCCCCTCGGCACACTCTTTAACACCGGCGTGATCTATTTCCGCCCGGGAGGGTCGAGGACCTATTTTTCGGACACGCTGGCGAACGTTGCCGGACAGTTCCGCGGAGCGATCCCCGCCGCGGCGACGACGATCCGCGGCATCGAGTACTGGATTCAACTGCAATCGATCCAGGGTGTTTTCATGACGTACCCGCTCACCAATCCCTCGCTTGCACCCGCCATTCTCCCCGTCCGGGTGGCAACCATCACCTCGCCCTTCACGCGCGCGCAGGCGCGGTACCAGATGATATCAACGCCTCTCGATCTGACCAGCCCGTTCATCCTGACCCAGTTCGGGGACGATTTCGGCTTCTATAACCCTTCCAAGTGGCGGTTCTTCCGCTGGGAGAAAGGGGATTACCGGGAATTCCCCCGCATCGCGGCGCCGCTTGTTCCCGGGAACGCCTTCTGGCTGACCACCGCGTCGGGGGCACAGTTCGATTTCAAGGGTGGAACGTCCGTGAATACGAGCCAGAGCTACTACCTGACGCTCGACACCGGCTGGAATCAGATCGGCGATCCGTTCGGCTTCCCGGTAGCATGGGTAAGCGTCGGGATGGTCGGCAACGTGACGGGCCCGTACTCCTTTGACGGATTCCAGTACCGGATCGATTCCATTATCGTTCCCTTTACCGGGTACTTCGTGCGCAACAACTCCACAACGCTGGCTCAGCTCATCGTACCGAACATTGATGCAAGCGCGTATCTCGGCAAGGTGCCCGCCGTGGCCAATGCCTCCGCCT
>JBGPYM010000259.1:0-4275 GCA_041493205.1 Bacteroidota bacterium | reverse complement strand
TGCGGTGGTCTTTTTCCCGTTCACCACAATCGAGTGGGGTCCCAGACCGTGCATCAGCTCGTGTGCCAGGATGTGCGTGAAGAACGGGTCGAACGCGATCTTGGGTTGCTGTGCCGGGTTCAAGAGCTTTGCGGCAAGCGGAGTGAGGATGGTCCGGAATTTTGCCTCCTGGATGTTCTTCAGCATCACGCGTTTGCTCCCTTTCTCCGCCGTCACGCGCTCGTCGTTGGGGAGATTGTAGGCGGCTGTCTGTATGCCCGGCCGCGATTCGCCTCCCTGCGCGACTTCGTCCACCACGCGGATCGGCGCCATCGCCCCGAGCTTCGGGTTCCTGTACCGTTTGTCGATCGGAAGGTTGTTCTCGATTTCCTGAAGATGACCGGCGAACATGGCAAGCTTCGCGGTCTCGGCATCGTCTCGCAGGCAGATGAACGCCTCGAATGCCGCCTTATAATTGAAGACCTCATCCATATAGACTTCGTATGGGCCGATGGTCGGCTCGACCGGACTGTCCAGGTCCATCCATGCGACATCGCTTGCGTAGTAGTCGTTCGAGTGGAATGCCTCCGCGCGCAGCGTAAGGAACTTCTTCAGCGAGGCATTCTCCGTGAGCGCCGCCGCGTCCCGGAGGAGCGTTGCGGCCGGCTCCAGGAGGTCCCGGTATTCCTCACTGTATGGAACCACTCTGAGTGTCCGGTTTGCATTCCTGCGGATCGTGTAAAAGAATCCGGTTGCCTTCTTCTGTTCGGGCTCCGGAAGCGTTGCGACCCATGCGGTGAACTCCTCTTTCGTGATGTCCGCCGGGTAGTAGTTGGCCTGCGGAGGTTTCGTGCCCGGCACGCCCGGGAGGAAGGGCGCGTCTTGATCAAGCCTCGACCATGGGCCGCCGTTCAGGTCGTAAAAGTGAAGACGTTCGATTCCTTCCGGCGTGATGTCGGCCTGCAGTTTCGCCCGGAGGGAGTCCGTGCCGCTCCACGACTGACGGGCGTAGATTCTATCCATCAGCGCAGCGGCCTGGATGAGCTTTTTCAGGGCCTGACGGTCACTCGGCGAAAGACGGGAGAGATCCGTCGCAATCGCCGTCGGAGCAAACCGTTTGATCTTCTCCGCGAGCGGCGAAGCCGCCTGCTCCGATTTTGGTGATGAACACCCGCTGGCCATGGCTATCATCCCGATCATGAGTGAGAATGTGAATGTCTTCATTCTTAGCTCCTTATTCGACTTCGGGTAGTGGCACCGGCGTCCCTGCCGGTGTCTTTTCCTGAACTGTTGGTAGTGGTACGGGCGCGCCTTCTGCGCCCCGCCGCAGGCGGGACGGCCCCGCCCATCAAACCCTGCCCCCTAACTCTGCCTCCAGCCGCTTCATCACTTCCAACAGCGGCAGCTTCCATTCGGCCGCAATCCGCCTGCATTCCTCATACTCGGCGGTCACGACTTCTTTCCCGTCCCGGAGCACTGCCTTGGCACGCACAGGCCCGAAGGAGGTCGTCACATCGACCTGGCGCCGGGGAAGCTTCATCCTGCCGGTGCTCTGCACCCGTAGCCCGATCGTGGAAGTTTCACCGTACAGAATCGCCGTCACGGCATCGAGCCGCGACCGTGGTGTCATCACCGAAAGGAGAATCCCCGGGCGGCCTTTCTTCATCACGATCGGCACGCAGTATGCATCGTGCGCGCCGGCCGCCAGGAGCAGGTCGATCACGTACGGATACGCCTGCGGGTTCATGTCGTCGATGTTGGTCTCCACGACGACGATCTCCTCGTGCTCGACCGTAGCATCGAGCGTGCCGATGATGACGCGGAGAAAATTCGGAACCTCCTTGAATTCCTTCGTGCCGGCCCCGTAGCCGACGGCCTGCATGGTGATCCGCTCCTCGTCAAGCGTCCCGGCGGAAAGGGCCTTGATAATCGCAGCGCCCGTCGGCGTTGTGAGCTCATGCGGCACGGAAGTCAGAACGGTGGGATATCCCTTCAGGATTTCAAGCGTGGCAGGTGCCGGCGTGGGCATCGTCCCGTGCTGCGTGTTGATGAGCCCGCCGTTTCCCAGGCGGACCGGGGACGAAAACACCCGCTCGACGCTGAAGTGTTCGAGACAGATCGCGGCACCGACAATGTCGACGATCGAATCGAGAGCGCCGACTTCATGGAAATGCACCCGCTCCGGTGTCGTCGCGTGAAGGACGGCTTCCGCCTCCGCAAGGACGCGGAAGATGGAACCTGCTTTCTCCTTCACGCCGGGCGCGAGGGCGCTGCCGTCGATGATGGCAAGGATGTCACCCAGGTGACGGTGGATGTCGGGCTCGTGTGTGATGACCACGTCGCAGTGGACGGCGTCGATGGAGCTCCGCTGCACGTGGCGGGCCTGGAGCTCGAATCCGCCCACGCCGAGTTTTGCCAGTCCGGCCCGCAGACTTTCCAGCGGAAGGCCGGCGCTGATGAAGGCGGCCATCGTCATGTCGCCGGCGATCCCGCCGACGGTGTCCAGGTATGCAATGGTCATGGCAGTAATCCGTTGGTGGCTAAACACCCAGCCGGTGCTCGAGATGCCCGAGAAAACGGCCGGTGGCTCCCACGTGTGATTGGACGAACCGGGCCGCCCGCTCGCCGGCGGCCGCGCGGGCTCCGTCGTCGTCGAGGAGATGCCGCACCGTCCGGTAAAAATCCCGGTCGTCGTTCACGACAAACCCCCCGCCGCGCTCCACGAGCATGATCGGCTCGTGCGCGTTCAGGTGGCGGGGTCCGAACACGACGGGAATGCCGTAGACAGCGGCTTCAAGTATGTTGTGAATGCCCTGCCGGAAACTGCCTCCGACATACGCGATATGGGCGAGGGCATAGAGAATGAGCAGAACGCCGACGCTGTCCACGACGATCACGCGCTCGCCCGCGTATTCGTTCAACGCCGAAAACCGCAGAAAGGTCGTCTTCCCCGCAAGGTCGTGCTCCAGCCCCTCGAGGTGTTCCTCGGTCGGCTCGTGCGGGACAATGATGCACAGAAGCTCCGGCGATTCGTCCAGGAGCTGCAGCATGGGGGTGAGCACCACGTCTTCGTCTTCCGGCCAGCTGCTGCCGATGACGACGATCCTCTTCCCCGCGGTGATCGCGGGCGGAATGATGTGCCGCCTCCGGGCCTCAGCGCTCCGGATGCAGACCTGGTCGTAGCGTGTGTCGCCGATCGCCTGCACTACCGGATGCGTAAGCGAGAAGCGGCGGAAGGCCTCGGCATCCGACGGCGTGACCGTGAGGATGTCGTCGATCGTTTCATAGACCGAGCGGTGGAAACTGCGCGCCACCGGAAGCTGCCGTTTGGACCTCTCCCGCATCGTTGCGTTGGCAATGAGTGTGGGTATCCCCCGTGCGTGCAGGGCCCAGATGTGGTTCGGCCAGATGTCGTACCGCACCATGACCGCCGCGGCGGGACGGATCAGGTCGAGGAACCGTTCTGCATTCCCCCGTGTGTCGAACGGAATATATGTCAGGACATCGGCGAGCTTGTACTTGCGCGAATGTTCGAGGCCGCTGGGAGAAAAGAAGGAGACGATGACAGCGAGTTCCGGATGCCGCTGCTTGAGCTCGGCGATGATCGGCTTCGCCTGTTCGAACTCTCCGAGCGAGGAGGAGTGAAACCAGACCCGGCGGCCGGCGGGAAGCACCGCCAGCTGTCGCTCGAGATCCTGAAAGAGGGTATCACGGCCGCGGATGCCGCGGCGCGCTTTGGCGTTGACAAGACCGGCTGCCTGGACGGCGAGCCAGAACAGCGGGATGACGATGCCGCTGTACGCCAGGGACCAGAAACGGTTCACACCATCACGCTCCCTCCAGGTACGGTCGGGCAGCGGACACTACTCTTTCGATGGATGTGTCGTTCATGCAGCGGAAATGACCTTTCGGACAACGCGGGAGCCCGATGTGCGAGCAGGGGCGGCATGGCAGGTCGTTCTGTTCGATCACTGTACTCGTCTCCGCAGGGGGGTAGAACCCGAATTGCCTGACGGTCGGTCCGAAAATGGCCACCACACGTGCCCTGCGCGCTGCTGCGATGTGCATCAGGCCTGTGTCGTTGGTGAGCACGACCTTGCACCGGTCGATTGCCGCGGCCGTTTCAAGCAGGGATGCCCACCCCGCCAGGTTGACAACCTGGGTTCCGGGATACTGACGCTCGATCAGGTGCGAAATCAACTCACACCGGTCCCGATCCTCGAGTGCCCCGAACAGGAGCACGGTCGCGTTGTACTGTTCTGCAAGTTGTCCGCCCGCGGCTGCGAAGCGATCCCC
>JBGPYM010000127.1:0-8762 GCA_041493205.1 Bacteroidota bacterium | reverse complement strand
CTGCACATGCTCTTCACTGGTCACATCCATGCCGCATGCAATCGACCGGCCCGCGCCGTACTTCGCGACGATCTCCGCTGCAACTTCCGCAGCGCCGGCGGCATTGATATCGGCGATCACCACGTGGCACCCCTCCGAGGCGAATCGCCGGGCGATTTCCCGGCCGATCCCGCTCGCACCACCCGTCACCAGCGCCACACGCCGGAAGAGCGATTTTTCCGGCGGCGCCAGTGAGAGCTTGTAGAGTTCCAACGGCCAGTACTCGACGCTGAAGGCTTCCGGCGGGGTCATGGATACATAGGTGCTGACCGTGGAGGCATTCCTGATAACGGAAATGGTCCGGTGGTAGATGTCCCGCGTGATGTCCGCGGCCGCTTTGTCCTTCCCGGTCGTAATCATCCCCATGCCCGGGATCAGAATCACGCGCGGCGAGGGATCGTACATCACATCCCCCTTCTTCTTGTGCCCGTCAAAATAACGTTTGTACATCTCCGTGTATTTGCCGAGTGCGGATGCGAAATGCCTCGGGAAGGACGACGGATCCGACACGGAGAAACCCTTGACCACGAGTGGGTACAGTTTCGTGCTCACAAGGTGATCGGGGCACGCGGCGCCTTTGCCGGCAAGGGCTTCCAGCTTCCTGCTGTTGACAAACTCCAGCACTTCCGGGGAATCGTCGAACGTGAGGACCGCACGGATCCTCGCGCTCACCGCCCCGCGGATCACCGGAAGGTTCTGCAACGCAAACTTTCTTCGCGGCTCAGCGGCCGGCGATTTCATCTTCTGGCCGCCGAACACCTTTTTGCCCGCCAGCCGGCGGGTCAGGAAATCCTGCGCGTCGCCGATGACATTGATCGTGCTCTCATACGACTCCTTTGCGGTGGCGCCCCACGTGATGAGCCCGTGCTTGCCCAGCAGGACCGCCCGGAGCTTGTTGTTGCCATTGATCAGCTCGCCGCACTGCTTCGCCAGGAGAAAACCGGGACGGAGCCAGGGAAGCCATGCTGCCCCGTCGCCGTAGATTTCCTTCATCAGGCGCGGGCCGTTCTTGGCAGTACAGAGCGCGATCACAGAGTCCGGATGCATATGGTCGATGTGCACATGGTCGATGAACGCGTGGATCAGAGCATCGATCGAAGGACGCTTGGCGTTCAGGTCCACCAGGCAGTGTGCGAGGTACTCCACCATTTCCTCATCGCTCATCGCCGCCCGGCTCCGGAGCTCCAGCACCGGATCGAGCGCCACGCCCGGGAATCCCGGGCGGGTGATGGTTCGCAGATCGGTCCCGCTCCCCTTCACGCGGAGCACACGCACCGATTTCCCCCGGAAATCCTTTTCGACGATTTTGGCCGAGGTATTTCCCCCCGCCCAGTTCGTCACCGAGGGATCCTCCCCCAGTATGTTGGACCGGTACATCAGAAGTTCGAGTTCATTCACTCCGTGTGCTTTTTTGTCTTCCCAGTAGTTCTTCATTGCGTTTTCCTTTTCAGTGGAGAGTTGTTGTCGATTGATGCATGGCAATTACACGTTCAAGTATTCCGCCGCGCTCCTGATCTCGGATTTCTTTCCGAAATACCAGAGGGCCGCGCCGAAGAGCGCCATCATGGCGATAAGGGCGGCCACAATCAGGAGATCGGTGCCTCCGAGGTCGGTGAGAAACACCAGACAGAGGAGCCCCGCCATTACGAGCATCGTTGCGCCCACCAGCGGGAAGATCGAAATCTGTTTTTTCCCCGCCCCGAATACTTCCCGGGCAACGTCCACGGGGGTATCGAGCTTCCTGAAGAATTCTTTCACCGTCGCGCGATCCTCATCCGTCTCCCGGGTGAAGAGGCGCGCAAAGAACCAGAGGCTTGCGCCGAAGGCGACAGCAGAGAGCCAGGCGAGCGGTATGACATGTTCGGTGAGCGGATGCACGACCGTATTCATGAAAAGCGTTCCGATCGCAGCCGTGACCAGGACACAGATCAGTGCGAGCGCCCCCTTGTTGTGTTCATACAGCCGGCCGGTCCATCGCGACGTGGCAAAGATGCCCATCGTAAGCGCAAGGGCGAGGTAGACCTGAGGCCCCATATCCCAGCCAAGCAGCGAGCGCGCCGAAACGCCGGCCAGGAGTCCCCAGGCCACCGATGCCACGGCCGACCACTTCGGCACGCGCCGGAAGATCAGCCCGAACGCCATCGGGATGATCACCGGGATGTTGAAAAAAGTAAAAAACGCCTGCATGAGGTTGAAGATGCCAAACGTGCTCGTGACAAACAGGACGGCCAGTCCGATGGTGATCAGCCCGACCGCAATCGACGCCCTGCGTCCGATGCTCAACATCTCGCGATCCTCCAGCCGCCTGTGCACGATCGCGCCATACATGTCACGTGCGACGATCGAGGAGACCATGTTGTAGACGGCACTGAGGGTGCTCATGGTCGCCGCAAGCATCGCCGCCAGAAACACGCCAATCAGGCCGTTGGGAAGAAGCTGCAGACAGAGTCCAATGTAGACGAGATCCTGCGGACTGTTCCCGAGGTACGGCGCAAAGAAATCCACCTTTGCAAGATCCGGCCAGATCACTTTTGCGACCAGAGGCGGGACGCCGAAGATCACCGGCGCGAGCAGCGAGAGTGCACCGGAAAAGAGCCCGACCTTCAGGGCCGACGCTTCATTTTTCACCGAGAAGAACCTCTGGCCGTTCCCCCCGGCAAAGCCGATCGTGCCGATGACAAACATCGCAACGAGCCAGTGTTCATTGTACCGGACGTTATTATACACGTGGTCGAACGTGAGCGGGGGAAGCGCCTCCAGCAGCTTTGCCGGTCCGCCGACAAGGTGCAGGCTCAATGGCACGACGATGAACGTGGTACAGAGCAGGATGACACCCTGCACGACATCCGTGACCGAAACGGCCCATATGCCCCCGACGAAGGTATAGAGGAGTATGACGGTCCCGGTCACGAGCGTCACCGTCACGATATCAAACCCCATCACGGGCGCCAGGAGCTTGCAGGTCGATGCGAGCTGCACCCCCGCCGAAAGCGTAAAATTCACCGAAACGACCCAGCTGATGAACTGCTGCGTGGTGACGTTGTAGCGCGTGTATGTATACTCGACCGGTGAGATGGAACGGGTGCGCCGCCATCGTCTGGCCGTCAAGAAGGACCCGATGAATGCGCCGAATCCCCCCATGCCCCACCAGACGAGCGGGAACAGTCCCGTCGCGTACGCAAATCCCGCCGCCCCGGTAAACGTCCATGCGCTGAAGCTCGCCATAAAGAGCGTCATGCCGGAGACCCACCAGGGGATTATGTTCCCTCCGGCAAAATACTCCTTCGCCCCTTTGTTCACGCGCATGAAGTAAAAGCCGATGCCGAGCATGAACAGGAAGTACCCCGCGACGACCAGGTAATCCAGGATGTTGACGCTCTTGATCATCGGTACGTGCGCGTGGGACGGAGGGCCGCACTGGCGGACGGGGCATTCACGGCTGCTTCGCCGTCCGCACGCCCTCGAGGACTCTGTCGATCTCTCCGGGCGTGTTGTAGACGTGCGTGGATATCCGGAGTGCTGCGAGGCCTCCCTCGCTGACCGAACGCGTCCGGAGATTGAATGTGTTCAGGTGCTCCTGCATTTTCAGGTGCGGGATCTCCGGGTGCGCAAATGTGATCATCGCGCTCCGCATGGAGTCCTCCGCGGGTGAAAGGACCTGGACACGGGGGATCTCCCGCAGGCCGTTGTAGAGCCGCGAGGAGAGCATACGGTCGCGGGTCCAGACGTTCTGCATGCCGATGCGCTGCAGGAACCGGATCGCGGCACCCAGTCCGACGCGGAGCGGCGTACTGACCGTGCCGTATTCATACCGCTGCGCGGCCGGATTGAACGCAAAGGTCCCTTTCAGGAAGTCGAATCCGCCGTCGGAATACGCCCCGATGAACTTCGCGTCGATCTGGTCGAGCATCGCTTTCCGTACATAGAGCAGGCCTGTCTCTTTGGGCCCCAGCAACCACTTATGGCCGCTGGTTGCATACGCGTCGCAGCCGATGTCATGCAGATTGAACGGGAACATTCCCGCCGTCTGCGCGCCATCGACAAAAAACCAGAGGTTTTTTACCCGTGCCATCGCCGCGATTTCCCGGACGGGGAGGATGACCCCGGTGGTCGTGACGGCGTGGGGGATGGAGATGAGGCGGGTCTTCTTCGACACGAGGGCCGCAATCCGGTCGAGGTTTTCCTGCTGCGACACCGTCGACGGCTCGAACAACCGCAGGACCGCGCCGGTCCGGCGGGCGAGCGCCAGCCATGGAAGGGCATTGCCCACGTGTTCCTGGGTTGTGGTGATGATTTCGTCTCCCGACTTCAGCGGCAGGCCGTTCGCGACAATGTTGACGCCCTCGGTCGTATTCCGCGTGAACGCGAGCTCGTCGGCATCGCACCCCAGCAGCGCTCCTGCGTCGGTTTTGATCTCGCGCCAGAGAGCATCTTCATGCCCTGTTTCGCCGATGCGCTCCAGTTCCATCATCTTTGCAGTCACCGCATTGATGACCGCATACGGGGATGCCCCGAGCCCGCCCGTATTGAGATATGCCCGGTCGGTGGCAAGAGGGAACTGACCGCGCACAAATTTCCAGAACGATTCGTCCGCGGGGTCGGACGCCGGCCAGGGAGCGGGCGGGTGGACCGCCGCACTGGAGGAGAGAAGAGGGAATGCCGCGGCACCTGCCGCTGCAGTGGCTGCCATCCGCACGAATTCTTTTCGGTTCATTGGAGATTGATATTCACTTGTGTTTTTGAACCCTTTTTCGGATAGGGGAGTTCGATACTTCCCACCTTCATTGGAACGGCCTTCCCGTTCACCGTCGCCCCTGGGGTGGAAGAACCTGTCTTCACAATCAGCTCCACCTCCGCACCGCGGATGGTCTGTGTTGACCGGAGCGTCGTAATCCCCGCAATCGGCTTCGGCCGGATGACGAGCCGGTCGATTTCAGGGCGGATGCCTGCGAGGTGGTGCGAACAGAGATTGATGATTTCGTACCATGTCCACCCGACGATGCCCACCGGCGGCATGGGAGGCGTGATGCTCTGGCCGTACCGTTCAAACCACGACCCGGACTCTCCCGCGACGGAGTGTAACCACTCCAGGACGCGCCATACCCTGGCATCTTCGCCCGCGGCCGCATTCGCCCGGGCAACCAGCATGGATGAGAGCGGCCACGGCGCCGGCGGATTGTCTTCGCTCGTGACATTGTAACGCGGGTATCCCCCGCCTTCCCACCGCTGGTTCCAGAGTGCATCAACCCAGCGGAGGGTCTCTTTCGACAGCGGAGAAGCCGGGTCGATCATCTCATAGAGGATGGGCAGGACGACGATGGTATCCGGCTCGATCGAAGGTGTTTCCTCCACCGCAATCGGGGCGCCCGGCGGGAGAGAGCTTCGCTTCGGGGGGAAGGCGGTTTTCTGCCACGCACCTGCGCGCGTCCGTCGCTTGATCAGGTGGCCGTCCTCGATCATCCGGAATGCGGAGCTGCCGAACATCGCCTCCCGCATGGCGGCCGAAGCAGCCGCCCACCGGTCCGCGGTCGCTCCCTCCCCCAACGCACGGGCCACCTGCGCCCCTTTGTCGAGGCCGAAGGCGACCCAGAACTGGTAGGCGAGTTCGTACCCTTCTTCGATGCCGTAGGAGTCGCTCCGCTCCCAGAATTCCCTCTTGTTCCGGACAAGATGCGTTCCCGCATCAAGGAACTCATTCCTGAGAGGGAAATCTCCGCAGAGAAGAATTTTTGGCCAGTATTTCTTAAGCAGCGTGCGGTCGCCCGTCCAGCAGAGGTAGTGCCAGACGGCGAAGAGCATCATCCCGTTCTGGTTGATCTCGGTGTACTCGTAGCCGAACCAGCGTCCGGATTCAATCGTGCGCCCGTCGGGGCCGATGGAGTCGCGCAGGTTCTTTTCGATCAGCAGACGCGCCTCATCGGGGAATCCGGACCGCAGGAGCGCCTCCGCCGCCAGCGCGTGATCGCCGAGCCATTCCATATTGTACATCCAGGTCCCCGCATCCATTCTGCCGGAACGGGATATCACCGAACGGAGCCCGGTGCGGGACGTGGCATAAAGCTGATCGAGGACGGCATTCTCGGTCACAAACGTGCTTTTCTTCCTCCAGTACGCCGCCGTGCCGGCCCAGATGCCGCCGAACGTCTTTTTCCGGAGAAGTCGTTCTCCCCCTTTGATGGCGTATGCATATGTGCAGTCGGCACTCGTTCCCGGAGCGACCGTCCCCAGGTCGGCCCTCACATCGTACCTGCCGTACACGGTGGCCTGCCGGTCGACCGTGACGAGCTTCATCGCCGCGAGCCCGTACGCCTCTGCGGCCCGATCACGTTCGTTCGTCCGGATGTCGGTGAAAAGTCCGAAATTCGCATAGAGCGAAAGACTCAGTGTAACGGTCAGGGGCCGGTCTGCGGCGTTGGCAACACGTACCCTGCGAAAAAGAAGAGCTCCTTCGTGAGGAACAAAGAATTCTTCACGCACCGTGCACTCCCCTGCAACCCATTCGAGGGCGACCAGAGGAACAGCCTCGTCAGTCTGCCATTGAATCGAGCGGAAGTTTTCGCGGCTCACCAGGAACCCTTTCACGCCCGCATAGATTCCCGCCTTTGCAGCGTCAGAATTTCCTTCCTCACCGAGGGTCACCCCCAGGCGTGTATTGGCAAATCCTCTCTCAGGGTGGTAGAGAAACGTTGTCCATTTGCGACAGAAATTCTCCGGGTCCATCAGCGTGAACCCGATGAACGATTGCTTCTCCTCGCGGGGTGAATACTGGATCACACCCTGAATATCCCCGTTCCCCAGGTGGAAGTATTCGATACCCGGGGCGTACGTTATGAAATCGGGGTGCATGTGCTGATCCACACCCGGCTGTGCCGTCTGCGGGGATGCACTGCTCTGGTCCTCCCACACGCCATCGAGCAGGCGTTCCGCACCTCCCGTTGCGGGGAGAAGGAGCGAGAGGGCGGGGGTTTTTATGAAATCGCGACGTTTCATCAGAGGTTAATGTTTACCTGAATTTTTGAACCCTTCTTCGGGAACGGGAGTTCGATTTTTCCTTCCTTCATTGCGACAGGTTTTCCGTTCACTGTCGCACCCGGAGTGACCGTACCCGTGTTGACGATCAGATCCACCTGCGCGCCGCGGACAGTTTGCGTTGTGTGGAGGGTAGCGATTCCCTTCAGTGGCTTCGGACGGATGATGAGTCTGTCGATTTCCGGCCGGAACCCTGCGAAGTGGTGGATGTAGAGGAGGCTGATCTCGGCCCACGTCCACCCCACAACGCACACGGGGGGCGCCGGCGGAGTGATGCTCGGTCCGTACCGTTCGAACCAGGCGCCTGCTTTTCCCCCATGGATGTCGTTGAGCCATCGGAGGGCGCGCCAGACCTTCTCGTCGTTTCCGGCCTCTGCATATGCGCGGGCCATGAAAAGCGTTGCAAACGGCCACGGCGCAGGCGGATCAGGTTCACTCGTCGTGTTGTACCGCGAATACCCGCCGTGGGTCCATTGCTGGTTCCAGAGGCGTTCGATGGATTCAAGCGTTGCTGCGGCAAGCGGGCTCTTCGGATCAACCATCTCAAAGACGATGGGAAGGGCGCTGGCGGTATCCGGATCGCTCTCCGGTTTTTCCACCGTCGCCAGCGGGGATCCGGGGGGGAGCGAGGCCCTGTTGGCGGGGATCATGTATTGCTGCCAACGGCCGTCCCGCGTCCGCCGCTTGATGAGCGCCCCCTGCTCGATCATCCGGAACGTGGGGTGCTCGAGCATACCGTACCGGATTTTCGCTGCCGCGGCCGTCCATCGCTTTTCGGCGGCTGCGTGGTTCAGGAGCCGCGCGATTTGTGCTGCTTTTTCAAGTCCGAGCGCCATCCAGAACTGGTAGGAAAGTTCAAACCCGTCCTCGATACCGAACCCCGCGCCGCCACGCTCCCAGTACTCCCGCTTGTTGCGCAGGAGACCCGACGCGGTATCCCAGAACACCGGCTGGAGGGGATAGTCGGCCACGAGAGAGATCTGCTTCCAGTATTTGCGGATCAATTCCCGGTCTCCGGTCCAGCAGAGGTATTGCCAGATGCCGTAGAGCAGCTCCCCGTTCTGATCGAGCTCGGTCAGGTCGTACCCCGACCAGCGGCTCGATTCAATGGTACATCCGTCGGGTCCTACGGAACGGTCGAGCGTCTTGAGCAGGATCGTCCGTGCTTCGGCATTGAAGCCGGCATGGAGGAGTCCGAGCATCAACATCATGTCGTCGCGGACCCACTCCATGTTATACATCCAGATCCCGCTGTCCCGTTTGCCGCTCCGTCCGAGCATCCCTTTCAGCCCCGAGCGCGCAACTGCGTAGAGGTGGTCAAGCATGGCGTCGCCGGTGGTCACGAAGTGTTTCGACCCCCAGTAACGCGACGTTGCTGTTTCCAGGGCGGTATACGTTGCCCTCGTCACCTTCGGCGGCGTCTGATCCGTCTGATAGACCATGATGATTTCGCGCGAGACGCCGGGCTGCACCTGGCCGGGAGAGACGATGAGGTCGTAGCGCCCCGCGCCTTTGACATGTTCTTCGAGGACCGTGAGCTTCAGGTGGGCAAATCCCTTCGCCTCAACGGTTTTCCCGGCATCTTTGAGGCCGATCTCATCGAACAGGGCGAAGCTCGGCACGAGCGCGCAATAGAGCGTCGGCTCACACGGTGCTGCGGAGGTATTGGTCAGCAACATCCGGCGGAACAGGGT
>JBGPYM010000152.1:0-7612 GCA_041493205.1 Bacteroidota bacterium | reverse complement strand
TATGCCGATGTTCAACAGTACCCGTGTGGCCCTTTACTTGAGTTCGACGTATGGATACATCGCTCCGTTTGCCGTCAACTCTATCATCCCCCCGATTGACCTGTTCTTCATGGGGGGAACCGGACTCGGCTACGTGGCGACCACGCCGCTGCGGGGATATGAAGACCAGTCGATCGGGCCGCGCAACGCCAACGGCGCCATTTACGGCGGAAACGTGATGACCAAGCAGACGCTCGAGCTCCGCCTGGCGGCGTCCATCAATCCGATCCCGATCTATTTCCTCGCCTTCGCGGAAGGGGGCAACGTTTACCCGTCGATGGCCAGGGCCAACTTCTTCGATCTGAAACGATCGGCAGGGCTCGGCGCGCGCATCCTGATCAATCCGATCGGGCTGCTCGGCTTTGACTACGGCTACGGGTTCGACGACGTCTATCCGAAAGACGGCAAGCCCGACGGCTGGCATTTCCATTTTGTCTTCGGCAGAGGTTTCTAATTGCTTTTGTTCCATTTCATCACTGTTCTCTCTTAATTCTTCTCTTTTCACTTTCAATCAGGGGTCCTCGTGAAAACTCGTCTTCTCGCGTTCAGTGTCGCCGTACTCGCGGCGGGCGTGATGTCCGCCGCAGCGCAGCAGCGTATCGGCTACGTCAATTCCACCAAGATCTTCCAGGAGCTTCCCTCTGCGCAGGAAGCGCAGAAGCGGATCGATGCGATCGGAAAGCCCTTCCAGGATTCGCTGGAAGCGATGCAGAAGGCCCTTCAGGGGCGCTACGAGGAGTATCAGAAAAAGGAAACCCTGTACAACGAGGCAACCAAAAAATCCGAACAGCAGAAGCTGATCGACCTGGAGCGACGGGCCCAGGAATTCCGCACCGAGAAGTTCGGCCAGGATGGCGAGCTTGCCAAAGCAACGGAAAAAATCATCAACCCGATCCGGGACAGGATCAAGTCGGCAATTGCAGTCGTCGCCAAAGAAGAGAAATACAACTTCGTGTTCGACAAGACCGAACAGATTCAGATTCTGCTCTACGGAGACCCGAAGGACGACATCACGTTCAAGGTGATCGACAAGCTGAAACGCGGCAAGTAGCACCGGCGTCCCTGCCGGTGGCTTTTTCGCGATATCACAGGATCGCAGATGAAACGCTTACTTGTTCTCTCAGCCCTCCTCGCCCTGGGCCTCGCCCCCGCGGCGGCGCAGTCGAAGATCGGCTTCATCAACTCCGAGACCATCATGCAGACGCTCCCGGAGGCCATCGACGCGCAGAAGTCGATTGACGCCCTGGTGGCGTCCTGGGAAACAGAGCTGCAGAAGATGCAGGCGGACTGGAAGCGAAAGTTCGATGACTACGACAAGCGGAAGCTGATCCTGACCGATCAGGTCCGTGCCGAACAGGAAAAGCAGCTGCGGGAGCTCGACCAGAGCATCGCCGACTTCCGGAACAAGAAGTTCGGCCAGAACGGCGAGCTCTTTCAGAAGCAGAACGATGTGATGAAGCCGATCCAGAACAAGATGTTCAAGGTGCTTGAGGATATCGCCAAAGAAGACGGGTACGATTTCGTGCTCGACAAGAGCGGGCAGATCCTGCTCCTCTACGCGAACGACAAACTCGACCTGACCCAGAAGGTCATCCTGCGAATGCAGACAGTCGGCCGGTGACCGTACCGCCTATGATGACCGTCCGTGATATCGCTGCCGCGATTCGTGCGGAGGTGGACGGTGATGCCGCCGTTGCCATCAGGCGCGTGGCCAAGATTGAAGAGGCGGGCGAAGGGGACATCAGCTTCCTCGCTAATCCGAAGTACCTGCGCCACCTGGAGACCACGCGCGCTTCCGCCGTAATTGTCCGCGGCGGCACGACGCCCCCTCCCCGGCCCGATGCCGCACGCCCGGTCTACCTGCGCGTGGATGATCCCTACGCTTCGTTTCTCAAGGTTCTTCTGCTGTTCAATCCGCCGGAAGAACCGCTTCCCCCCGGCATCCATTCCACGGCCGTCGTTGATCCCTCCGCCCGTTGCGGAACGGACGTCAGGATCGGCCCGCTGGCCGTCGTCGGCGAACGGTGCCGCATTGCCGATGGCGCCAGGATCATGGCCGGCACAGTCCTTGGCCGGGACGTGAGCATCGGGTCAAAAACTCTTCTCTACCCGGGTGTCCTGATCCGCGAGGGATGTGCGGTCGGTGCGCGCGTCATCATCCATTCCGGTACCGTCATCGGCAGCGACGGATTCGGATTCGCGCCCGCACCGGACGGTCACTACGAGAAGATCCCGCAGCTCGGCATCGTGGTCATCGGCGATGACGTCGAGATCGGCGCGAACTGCACGGTCGACCGGGCGACTCTCGGAGAAACCCGCATCGAACGGGGCGCCAAGCTCGACAACCTGATCCAGGTAGCGCATAACGTCGTGATCGGCGCGGATACCGTCATCGCCGCTCAGGCGGGGATTTCCGGGAGCACGAAAATCGGCAAGCGGAACATGATCGGCGGACAGGCGGGATTTGCGGGCCATCTGGAAATCGCCGACGACAATAAATGGGGCGCACAGTCGGGCGTGCACCGCTCCACCCGCAAGCCGGGCGGCACCTACATGGGCACCCCCGCGGTTCCGTTCCGCGAAGCGTCCAAAATCATGGGCGGTTGGTCGCAAATCCCGGATGCCCTCGCCACGATTCGGGAACTCAAAAACGAAATTGTTGCGCTGAAGAAAGAGCTGGAACGTTTGAAATCCGTCACCGGTCGTTCGTAACCGGTCCACGACTTTTTTCCGGAGCCCCTATGCTGGTACAACAACGCACGATCAAACACCCGGTGTCGATGAGCGGGATCGGCCTGCACACCGGGAACGTTTCGACGATGACGTTCAAACCCGCGCCGGAAGATTACGGCGTCCGGTTCCGCCGGATCGACCTCGGAGGATCGCCGGAAGTCCCGGCCGATGTTGACCACGTCGTTGACATCTCCCGCGGGACCACCATCGAAGTGGGCGCGGCCCGCGTGCACACGGTGGAGCATGTCATGGCGGCGCTCGTCGGGCTCCAGATCGACAACGTGCTGATTGAGCTCGACGCGAATGAACCTCCGGTCGGCGACGGCAGCGCCAAGCCGTATGTGGACGTGCTTTTGAAGGCCGGATTTGAAAAACAGAACGCGCCGAAGGACTATCTGATCATCGACCAGACCGTCCACTATCACAACGAAGAGAAAAAGGTCGACATCGTCGCGCTGCCGACCGACGACTACCGCATCACGGTGATGGTGGATTACAACAACCCGGCGCTCGGGAGCCAGCATACGGGGCTCTTCAACCTGGAAAAGGAGTTCGTGAGTGAATTCGCTCCCTGCCGGACGTTCTGTTTCCTCCATGAGGTGGAAGTCCTCCATCAGGCGGGCCTGATCCGGGGGGGCAACCTGGACAATGCCATCGTGATCGTGGACCGCGAGCTGGATGACGCGGAGATCAAGCGCATTTCCGGTAAACTCGGGATCAAGGACGCGGTCATCCTCGGTGGGAGCGGCGTCCTGAACAACCGTCCGCTCCACTTCCCCAACGAACCGGCGCGCCACAAGTTGCTCGACGTCATGGGGGATCTTGCGCTGATCGGCGTGCCGCTCAAGGCGCAGATTCTTGCCGCCCGGCCGGGGCACGCCAGCAACATCGAATTTGCCCGGATGGTACGGAAGCTCTATCAGCAGAAGAAGCTCATCCGAAAATACCAGCACGAACGGAAGGAGGGGGTGGTCTTCGACATCAACGCGATCAAGAAGATCCTCCCGCACCGGTATCCGTTCCTGCTCATCGACAAGATCATCGAATTCAAGCTGGATGAGAAAACCGTGGGCGTGAAAAACGTCACGGCGAATGAGCCGTTCTTCGAAGGGCATTTTCCCGGACAGCCGGTCATGCCGGGCGTGCTGATTCTCGAAGGGATGGCCCAGACAGGCGGCATCCTCCTTCTGAACGGGATTGAAAATCCGGGCGACCAGCTTGTCTACTTTATGGCAATCAACAACGCAAAATTCCGCAAGCCCGTGCTCCCCGGCGATCAGCTTGTCTTCGAGCTGACGATGGTCAGCCGCAAGAGCAAGATCTGCATGATGAAGGGTCTCGCCTACGTCGACGGAAACCTGGTCGCCGAGGCCGAGATGATGGCGTCCATCGTCCCCCGCACGGGCGCAGCCGAATGGACAGACGGAGGCAACGGTTCCGCTCAAAACCCGAAGTCCCGTTCCACCCCCACTATGAACTGACAGAAACACATGAGCGTGACTATTGACCCGCGTGCCGTGGTGAGCGCGAAGGCTCACCTCGGCACGAATGTTTCCATCGGTCCCTTTTCCATCGTCGAGGACGGCGCGGTGATCGGGGACGGGACGACCGTCGCGTCGAATGCACTGATCGCCACCGGCGCACGCATCGGCAAGGACTGCCATATCCACCACGGCGCGGTCATCGGCCATGCGCCGCAGGACCTGAAATATGCGAACGAGCCGACCACCTGCGAGCTGGGCGACCGGAACACGGTCAGGGAGTATGCCGTCCTTCATCGCGGCACCGGGGACGAGGGACGCACCCGGATTGGCGATGATAATTTCTTCATGGCGTACACCCACATCGCCCACGACTGTATCATCGGCAGCCATGTCATCCTGGCCAATGCCGCGATGCTCGCGGGTCACATCGAAGTGGAGGACTGGGTCATCATCGGCGGCATTACTCCCGTGCACCAGTTTGTCCATATCGGTCAGCATGCCATGATCGGGGGAGGCCTGCGGGTCCCGAAGGACGTTCCACCCTATATCCTCGCCGGGAATGAACCGCTCGTGTTTGAAGGCCTCAACTCGATCGGCCTGCGCCGCCGCGGGTTCTCCTCGGGATCGATCGATGCCCTGGACCGCGCCTACACGCTGATATACCGCTCGAAGCTCAATGTCTCCCAGGCCGTGGCGCGCATCCGGGAAGACCCAACGCTGATCGGCGTGAAGGAAGTGCAGAATGTCGTCGAGTTCATCGCGCGGAGCGGAAGGGGAATCCTCCCCGGCCCGCATGTCGGGAGGTGACGTGATCAGCGACGGACAGTGGCAATGCATCGACACGGGCGAGGGCGATGGCGCCGCAAATATGTCGTTCGACGAGTCGCTTGCCCGGAGCCTTGCCGCGGGGACGGGACGACCGACGCTCCGGCTCTACCGCTGGAACCCGTGGGCGATCTCCCTCGGCTATAACCAGGACGCGGGGACGATCGACCGCGCACGCTGCGCTGCCGACGGGATCGACGTCGTCCGGCGGCCCACCGGCGGCAGGGCGATCCTGCACGCCGAGGAACTCACCTACAGCGTGACGATGCCCTCCCGACGGAAGGGGATCCTCCGGGTGTACAATGAAATCAGCACGGCACTGGTCCGGGGCCTGGCGCTCTACGGTGTCGATGCCTCTCTTCAGAAATCCCAGCCGGACTTCGCCGAAGAATACCGCAGCCCCTCCTCCATCCCCTGCTTCAGCAGCTCGGCACGGTATGAGATCGAATGGGAAGGGAAAAAACTCGTGGGGAGCGCCCAGCGTCGCTTCACCGGAGAATCGGGCGATGTCGTCCTCCAGCACGGTTCGCTCCTCTGCGGTCCCGCGCACGAGCGACTTGCGGAGTACCTGAATATCACTGACACGGAAGTGCTCGAAAGCATCCGTCGATCGTTGCATGAGAAGACGACGGACCTTGCCGCAGTGACGGGACGGGAAGTAGATATGCCGCGGCTGGTGGACTGCATCCGCCGCGGAGTCGAAGACGCCTGGGGCATTGCATTCTCCCCGGTGACGATTGAGGGGCTTCACACACAATCTGCCTGACATGCCATGACCACAACGCCGAAGCCTCATCCCCGCGTCGTCACCACCCGCACTGTGATGACGATGAAGAAGGCGGGGGAAAAGATCGCGATGCTCACCGCCTACGATTTCCTGGTGGCGAAATATCTCGATGAGGTGGGAATCGACATCATTCTCGTGGGTGACTCACTCGGAAACGTCGTCCAGGGACACGAAACAACACTCCCGGTGACCGTCGATGACATGATCTATCATGCGAAGGCGGTCAAGCGGGCTGTGAAGAACGCCCTCATCGTGGTGGACATGCCCTTCATGTCGTATCAGACGAGCGTGGACGATGCCGTCCGCACCTGCGGGCGCGTCATGAAGGAAGTTGGCGTCGGCGCGGTGAAGCTGGAGGGGGGCGCCTACATTGCGGAGATTGTCCGTCACCTCGTACGCATCGGCATCCCGGTGATGGGGCACCTCGGGCTGACCCCGCAGGCGATCAACAAGTTCGGGACCTACGAAGTCCGGGCGCAGGACCGGAAGGAAGCCTCGGAACTCGTGCACGATGCGAAAGTTCTGGCGGACGCGGGCGTCTTTGCCATCGTCCTCGAAAAAATCCCGGCGCAGCTCGCGAAAAAAGTCAGCGCATCGATCTCCGTTCCGACGATCGGCATCGGGGCGGGCCCGCATTGCGACGGACAGGTGCTGGTGGTGTACGACATGCTCGGGCTGACGGAAGAGTTCAATCCGCGGTTCCTTCGCCGGTATGCGCGCCTCGCCACGGATATGCGCAGCGCATTCACACAGTATATCGGCGACGTCAAAGGGAAGAAATTCCCCACCGCAAAAGAAAGTTACTGAGATCCCATGCCTCCCCTGGTCCTCATAAGCAATGACGATGGCATCGCTGCGCCCGGCATCAATGCGCTGGTGCAGGAGATCAGAAAGATTGCGCGTGTGACGGTTGTTGCGCCCGACAAGCAGCAGAGCGCGGTCGGGCACGCGATCACAATGAACTATCCGCTACGGGCGATACCGTACCAGAAAAACGGGGAATTCTTCGGGTACGCAGTGGACGGGACGCCGGCCGACGCGGTGAAACTGGGCGTGCGGTTTCTCCTGAAGGAAAAACCCGATCTGATTATTTCCGGCATCAATCAGGGTTCGAATACTGCGGTCAACATCCTCTACTCCGGGACGGTCTCGGCGGCAACCGAAGGGACCGTGCTGGGGATTCCGTCGATGGCCGTTTCGCTCACAACCCACGATGACGCCGACTTTTCCTATGCGGCAAAATTTTCAGCGCGCCTGGCGCTGCTGATTGCGAAACACGGACTGCCGGCAGGGACGCTGCTGAACGTGAATGTCCCTGCGGTCCCGGAGGAAAAGATTGCCGGCGTGCGGATCACGCGGCAGGGGGAATCGAGCTGGGAGGATACGTTTGATGTCCGGCGCGATCCGGCAAACCGGGAATACTTCTGGCTCACGGGGAAGATGGTAGTCACGGACACCGACCCGTTCACGGATCAGATCGCCATCCGGGAAAATTACGTTTCCATCACCCCGATCCACTACGAGCTGACAGACGGGAAGATGATCGACGAACTCAAGAAATGGAACATTTCGTTGTAAGGAGGTAAATGAAGCGGATCGGAGTCTTCACAAGCGGCGGTGATGCACCCGGGATGAATGCCTGCGTGCGTGCGGTGGTGCGGAGTGCGCTCTACAACGGATGCGAGGCGGTGGGCATCCAGCACGGGTACGAAGGGATGATCGAAGCGAAGTTCGTCGATCTCGG
>JBGPYM010000215.1:0-5475 GCA_041493205.1 Bacteroidota bacterium | reverse complement strand
TTACAACACCCAGGCCCGGACCAGCGGGTTTACGCCGCTCTCTCAATACGACAGGAGCGACATCGTCCTGGGTCTGACGCTGAAGCCGGTTTTCAATGTCGCGGTGAAGACGGATTATACATGGATGCGGAATGCGTTGAAAGGGCCGGGGACGAGGAACACGGGACAGTTTAATCTCGGGCTGGGGTACTTCTTCTGAAAGAGAAGAGAGAACAGTGAAAAGAGAAGAGAGTAAGGAGATTGAGAACAGTGCGGAGAGTGATTGAAGCAATGGCGTGGATCGGGGCGATGGGGATCCTCATGGCGGCGGGGGTTACAGCGGGCGGGGAAGGAACAAGAGAAACGCTGCAGAGGATGCTCCCCGGTGCGCGCGAACTTCGTCCGGATTCGATCGCACTGACGGATGCCGAGCGGCGTGCATTCCGGGAGCGGACCGGGATGAGCGCTCCCGCGGCGGCGACCGTCATCTACAGCGCACTCTCCGATACCGGCCTGATCGGGTACGTCGTTCTGGACGAGGTCAGGGGGAAGGACCAGCCGATCACCTATGCGGTCGCGGTGGGACCCGACCTGGCGATCCGCTCCCTGGAGATACTTGACTACCGGGAGGCGTACGGGGGGGAAGTGCGCAACGGATCGTGGCGGAACCAGTTTCTGGGGAAGACGCCGGCGGAGCCTTTGCGGCCGGGGCGTGAGATTTCCGCGATCACCGGGGCCACCATCTCTTCGCGCGCCGTCACACTCGGCGTTCGCCGCGTCCTCGTCACTCTTGACCTCATCCGGGGGAGACTTCCGCGATGACGTACAGGCTGCGCGAGGCGGACCGGGGGTTCCGCTGGATGATCACCCTTTTCCTCGTACTCCTCTCCTGCGGGTATGCCGTCGGGCTCCTGTTCGTCGAGCACTCGACCGCGATGAGCGCACCCGGCGTGCAGGAACAGTTCCTTGGAACGCCCGAGAGGGGAGCGCCGGGGGAAGTGAAGTATGCAAGGTCGCCGGGCGAGATGTTCACGTTCATCCATAACCATGTGTTCTCCATGGCGCTGTTGTTCTTCGTCCTCGGCGTTCTCCTCCACGGCACATCGGTGTTCTCCCCGGTGTGGACACGGTTCCTGATGATCGAGCCGTTCGTCGCCATCGCAACGACGTTTGGAGGCATCGCGCTGATCCGGTATCTCTCCCCCCTGTTTTCCTGGCTGGTCATCGTGTCGGGGGTTTCACTCGCATGCGTCTACGTTCTCAGCATCGGTGCAATCATGGCCGAGATGTGGGGACGCCCGCGGCGCCCTTTGCCTTGAATCTCGGAGCGGAAACCCGTATCTTGCGCTGTCATATTTTACGGAGGGACCGGAATAATGGAAGAACAGAAAACGGCAATTACAGAAACTATCGTGTTTGAAGCGCTCAAAGAGTGCTACGATCCCGAAATCCCCGTCAACCTGGTGGACCTCGGGCTCATTTACGATGTCAAGATCATCGACGACTGGGTGGGCGTGAAAATGACGCTCACGACGCCGGGGTGCGGCATGAGCGGGATGATTTCACAGAACGTCCGCAACCGGATCCTGAAAGTGCCGGGGGTCAAGGACGCTGATGTGCGGATCGTCTGGGATCCTGCCTGGTCTCCGGCGCGGATGTCGGCCGAGGCGAAGAAAAAGCTCGGCATGAGCGGGTGAAGAGCCACGGGCGGGATGCCCTGGCTAGGTTTGACGGGCGAGACGCCCGTCCCACTACAGAAAGCCAGTGAAGACCAAAAAAAAGGCCACCGAAAGGTGGCCTTTTTTGTTGATGTTGCAGCGAGAGAACGCGGGGGTCTTAGCGCGCTCCCCAGAGCATTTCCAGTTCCGCAAAAGCCTCCGGTGCAATCACCGGCATGCCGCTCGCGGCTTTCGCCACGGGCGCGGGGATGCCAGGAAGCGCCGCGAGATCGACATAGGAAACGCTCATGCCGAATCTGGCGTTCATCTGTTTGATAAACAGATTGGCAACAATTCCTGAGCCGCGTGACGAAGGGTTCACCCCGTCGAGGCTGAACAACCCTCCCGAAATGTAGTCGGAGGTATATTTCTGTCCGGCCCACGAGTATCCTTGCGCCTTGACACTGGTCAGGAATCCGTTGATGTCCACGACGGCCGCATTCTTCGCGGCGGCAACCGCGGCGATCGTCTGGTTATATGCGCTGACCGTCGCGGCGCACGTGTTGATTTCGTCGGCGTCGAGCACGAGGGCGTCCGGCCAGGGGTTCTGTGGATGGAATCCGAACGGCTGGGTTGTGTCGATGCCCGCAGGCAATGCCGGATAGCCCTTGTCCCGGTACCATTTTCCCGACGGCCGGCCCAGATAACTGGTGTACGCGCTCCCCGTGAGGCAGATGAGCACGGAATTGTTGGTGAGCGACGTTGAGCCCGTCGCGACACCCGTTTCGCCGTGCTTCTGGTACCGGAGTGTCACGCCGGCGGGGAGCGAAGGGCTGATCTTCGGACCGAGTGTTGTGAAAAACGGGATCCCGTTCAAGTCGGGAATATTGCCCACGAGGATCTTCGCGTTTGGCAACCGGGTACGGAGTGAATCGAGCGCCTGGGCATAGAGCGCCGCGAAGACCGCGGTGGACGTCGGGCTGCTCGGCGAGGCCCCGCCGCTGGTGGCGAAGCCGAGCACATCGTTGTTGCCGAGCCAGAACGTAACGAGATCGGGCCGCAGCGCCGCCGTCTGCTTAAGGATGTTGTTCCCGAACGCCGCATTGCGGAGGATGAGCGAGAAGAGCGGATTATTCCGCGGCGGGCCCGCCTTCGCGAGGAAGCTCGTCGTGTCGAGAAGATCGAAGATTACAGCTCCGGGAATGCCGAGGTTGTCGTACGGACGTGCAAGCGCCAAATTGATCGGCGCGCCGGGTGCCAGGCCTTTCGGTCCGATCACGGGACCAGCCAGGCTGATGATTTCATAGCGGGATGCTTTGCCATCAGCTCCGGGAGTTCCAGGATCAGAATAATACGGCTGTTCGAATGTCGGGAGATTCGCCCCCGCGAGCCGGAGCTGTCCGGCAATCAGGTTCGGATAGCTGTAATCCTGCCCGGACTTAAACAGGCCGTTGGACTGGTATCCGGCCGTCAGGCTGTTTCCGATCGCCACGTATTTCGTCACGGTGGCGTTGCCGAGACCCGGGCCGAGAGCTGCCGGGCCCGCGTCGACGCATCCGGCATAGTAGGCCGCCGCGAGCGCGCAAATGGCAACAAGAGTGGATTTCAGTGCTTTCATCGTCGTTGTGCTCCGCAAGGTAGTGGGGGGGTGACCGGTCAGAACCGGTAGCCGAAATTCACGCCAATGAGATCGACGTACGTCGTGTAGATGCCGTCGAAGCTGTTTTCGGGGATCGTGTTGACCGCCGTGCGCTGGTCGAATTTCAGGAACAGGTACGCAACGTCGATGCTGAAGTGGTCGGTGATGTCGTAACCGAATCCGACATTATAGCCGTTGCGGTTGGCATCGGGGAGGAGCGGTTCCAGATATTCCGTCTTGACCGGCGAATGGTCATAGAGGTATCCCGCCCGCAGATGAAGCATGTCGAGCGTGTATTCCCCCCCGAACCGGATCATATACGTGTTATTGTATTTCTTCGGGGAGACGTTGGTGGTGTTGTTCGCCTTGAACTGAATATCCAGCTCGTCGTAGGACGACCAGCCGATGAACTGCAGATCCGCTTCGAGCTCGAGATTCTTCATCGGGAAATACGCGACGCCGACGAAGCCGGTCGAGGGAAGCGTGATGGTGGTAGAGACCGGCCCGGCGGGAAGGCTCAGGGCGGCATAATTCGGGGTGAACGAGGCGACGCCGTCCGCATTGATCTTCACCTGGCTCCGGTACGACACGCCGACGGAGAGTTCCTCCACCGGCTTGTACATGAGGCCCACGTTAAACCCGACGCCCGTGGCATGCAGGCTGATCGAGACGCGGGGCGGCTCCGGGAGCGCAACGCTCACGACGCTGACGGCACGTTCGAGCAGCACGCTGCCGAGGACGTAGTTCACGCCCGCGCCGACTGAGAGCTGGTCATTCACGCGGTACGCGACGGTGGGTGTGATAAAAAATGTTTCCAGGCTGACTTTCGTCGTGAGGTATTTGCCCACCCAATCCCGGGGCCATTCCGTGCCGAGGCCGAACGGATTGTTGACGCCGATACCCACGTGCCAGCGGTCCATGATCGGCGTGGTCACCGCGACATTGATCGGAGTAAACGTCGTCGAGACGAACGTCGTTTTCTCGCTCGGGTTCTTCTGCGTCGGACCAAGGAACGTGCCTGCAGGGGTGATGGTGGTCAAGCCGAGGTAGACGGAACCGGTGGTCTGGAATCCCAGGCCGGCAGGGTTGAAGTAGAGAGCCGACCCGTCGGTCGCCCGGGCAGCGAACGCGCCTCCCTGGGCCATTGCGCGGGCTCCGTGCTCATTCAACTGGAAGCCTCCGGCAAGCGCCTGCGACGCCAGGAGCAGCGTCATGCCTAACGCTCCTGTAACTAGTCGTACACGCGTCATGATGACTCCTTGTGATTGGGTGGTTGGATGGTGCGGGTGGTATATCAGGTCAACTGATTGCGAGAAAGAACGGGCGAAGGCCTGGGAGCTCTGCGTTGCTGCAGCAGGCAGGGCGGGGTTAGAGTGTTGAAAAAAGATACAAGAACGAAGGGAGAAACTCAACAGAAAAAAGGGAAATCAGACAGCGGGTTTTTTGCCCAGAATCCTGAGTACTTCGTTGCGGTCCTCGAAATCGGGGTCTGCATCGCTCCAGAGGGCAAGGAGGCGGCTGCCGATTTCGACTGTCATCTGGACGTCGCCCTTGCGGTGATAGACGCGGGTAAGGGTCAGCAAAATCTCCGGTGCGTTGGGATTCACGCTCAGGGCCTCCTCGCAGGCGTCGAGCGCATTTTCAAAAGAGCCTAGTCCGAGGTCGATTTCAGCCATTTGCCGGTATACGGAAGGCCGGGTAAGGGGGGTTGAATACTCGAGGGCGCTGTCGCATGAGGCCAGCGCCTCATCCAGGCGCTGTTCCTGCGTCAGCAGCCGGGCGCGCATCAGGAAGAGGCCGAGCATGGCCGTGGACCGTGAGAGGTTCCGCTTCTCGATCTCCTTCCTGATTGTTTCGATGTTTTCACGCGCCTCTTCGAACTGGCCCAGTTTTGCGAGCGCGTTCACGAGTCCGTATGCTGCAGAGCCGTTCACGCTGTCGATGGCGAGCGCCTTGCGGAACTGCGCGGCTGCATCGCTCCACCGGGCCCGCTTCAGGTTGAGGCTTCCGTCCGCCTCGAAGTGGGATGCTTCGAGCTCCGGGCTCGGGGGGAGCAGTGCGAGACTGCGGTGGAATTGTTCGTCTGCGGCGTGAAGGCGTCCGAGCGTGGCGTAGATGTATCCGATCTGGCGGATGGAGTACCAGTAGTCGGGCTTGAGTTCGAGAGATTTTCCGTATTGCTGGAGGGCCTCGTCATAC
>JBGPYM010000157.1:0-7528 GCA_041493205.1 Bacteroidota bacterium | reverse complement strand
GCTCTTCGGGAGCTACCGGGGGAAACAGCTCGGCACGTTCGGATCCCTCGCAACGCTCAGTTTCCACGAAACGAAGAACATCGTCTGCGGCGAAGGCGGCGCGTTGCTGGTCAACGACCAGCGCCTGATCGAACGCGCCGAGATCATCCGCGAAAAGGGGACCGACAGGAGCAGGTTCTTCCGGGGACAGGTGGACAAGTATACCTGGGTCGATTACGGATCAAGCTACCTTCCGTCGGAACTCCTTGCCGCGTTTCTGTTCGGACAGCTCGAACAGCGCGCGCGTATCCAGACGGCCAGAAAACGCATCTGGGATTATTACCACGAACATCTGGCACCCTGGGCCGGGGAACACGGCGTGCGGCTCCCGGTGGTTCCCGGAGGGTGCGATCATCCCTGGCATCTGTATTACCTCCTGGCCCCTTCACTTGCGGCACGCCAGGGAATTATCAAACACCTCAGATCACGGGACATCGCCAGCGCGTTTCACTACCTGCCGCTGCACCTGTCCGCCATGGGAAGGAAATTCGGCGGCAAACAGGGGGACTGTCCCGTTACGGAGGATATCAGCGACCGGCTTCTCAGGCTTCCTTTCTATTATGAGCTGACCACGGAGGAGCAGGAACGCGTGGTCGGCGCGTTGCACGAATACCGGTGGTAGGCCCGTCACGGGCCGCTCAGGACGATTGCAGGGAGCGAGTATGCGATTTGGCAGTGTGCGGGCATCAGTGTTACGGCTCTGTCTCGGCCTTCTGACCCTTCTGCTGGCGGTCATGGCGGGCGTGACGTTCGTGAATTATGCCAGTTCACCCACAGATGAAAACGTCTTTGCCAGAACACGCGCGAAGATGAACCTGTATGTCGTCAGGGATATCCGTGCGGTCCAGCTCACCACCGGAACCCGGGAGCCGGTTGCGCCCGGGGAACCCGGGCTGGTTCCCTCCGTTTGTACCGGTGACCTCATCAACCTCGCCCGGGGAAAACCGGTCTACACCCCCGCCGAGTTCGCTCAGGCGGTCGAATCCGTGCCGCGCGATTCCTCCCTGACACTCACGATCTATCGCCCTGAACGGGGGATCTTCCTCACATATCTTGTCAGGAGGAATGATATCCCCGACAGCGCATTCGTCGTCATCAAGGATTTTATCGAGGTGACTGCGGTGACGCCCGGCGGGGCCTCAGACCGGGCCGGGATGATAGTCGGGGATCTCATTTTCCGCATCAACGACCAATCGTTTAAGGACGAACAGGAAGCCGACCTGATCCTCCGGAGGGGCCAGGCGGGCAAGGCACTGACGTACGAGGTGCTCCGGAAGAACCAGTACCTCACGCTGCATGTGACACTTGCGAAGTTCGGCTTCCCGCTGGCATTGCTCGTGTTTTGCCTCTCCGGGATGTTCATGTTCTCAACAGGCGCCTTTATCGCACTCAAGCGGCCGCAGATCCGCGCCGCACGGACGCTCGGGCTCTCGCTCATCCTGCTGGGGTACTTTCTTATCAATCTCCAGATCCGCAGGGACCCGGACCCCAATTTCTTTTCCCAGGCAAGAAATTTTTCTGTAATCGTCGCATTCATGTTCGGCACGCCCATGGCTTTCTGGGCAGCGGTCCTCTTCCCCCTCGAACGGAAGGACCTCACCGCGCGGAGATGGATACCGTGGGTGGGATACGCCATCGCTGTGCTGGGGCTCATCGCTGCCTGGATCTTCGGTCAGTTCGGGGGTCTTGCCGGCCAGGGCGCGGTGATCGTCTATTACATTGCGGTGAGAATCAGGTTCAGAAAGGGCGCCACACTCGAACATAAGCGGTTGAGCAGGGTCATCAAGATCTGCGGTATCAGCGTCGGCGTCGTTTCTGCAGTATCATTGGCCGGCATTACCTTCTGGCAGACGCTGACCCCCTTCTGGATCATCGGCGTTGCCCTGATTCCGCTGACACTTTCCTATCTGTATACGATCGGGCGCTACCACCTGCTCGATATGCACCTGCGTGTCAAGCGGAACATTCAGTATTCGATCGTGTCGATTGTCTGGGGCGTTGCCCTTGCGTATGCACTCGTCGGCCTGTTCATGTCGCTTTCGGAAACCGATTGGCACATGCCCGCGATCGTGTTCCGGGGCGCCTCTGTGGAGGTGGTGGACGACCAGCGTGCCGGCATTCCTCCCGAATGGACCAACAGGTTCCTCCTGATGTCGCTCGGCGTGGGGGTCTGGTACGGCCTCTGGAAAGTCCGGAAAGTCGGCCAGGCGTGGATCGACAAGAAATACTACCGGACCGAATACGATTACCGCCGCGCGGTGAGCGAACTCGGCGAGGTGCTCGCCCGGACGCTCAGCATGGCCGATCTCGGTACCGGACTGGCCCGGCGGCTCGCCGGGTTGATGCAGGTGAAGCGTGCAGGCGTGTTCTTCTTCCGCGAGGGAGCCGTCTCCGCATGCCACGAAGCCTCCGGTATCGATCGCGGTGAATGGGTGGCATTCTGCACGCCGGTGGAGCACGGGCTTCCGGCCGCCCTGGCAGGGGTCCACGAGCACGTGCGCAGTGAGTATCTCCCGGTCCCGCTCGCAGATGCGTTCCGCGCGCATGAATTCCATCTGCTGGTTCCGGTGCGCTCCAAGGACCGACTCCTCGGCGCAATGGTCCTCGGGGAAAAACTCTCCGAAGCGACATACCGCGAAGAGGATTACGCGTTCCTGGCCGCTGCATCGCAGCAGGCCGCGGTTGCGATGGAAAATGCGTTCCTGTACGAAGAGCTTGCGGAAAAAGAGCGGATGAAGCACGAGCTTGATATCGCCCGGCGGATTCAGCTTGCGTCGCTCCCGCAGCACACGCCCGCCCTCAAGGGTCTGGACGTCGCCGGCGTTTCGGTGCCGGCCATGGAAGTCGGCGGGGATTTCTTTGACTATCTGAACGGAGCGGCGGACCGGATGACGATCGTGGTCGGCGACGTGAGCGGGAAGGGGACGTCTGCCGCCCTCTACATGGCGAAGATTCAGGGAATCCTCCGGTCCCTCCACGGGTTCGGCCTCTCGCCGGGAGACCTGTTCATCCGCGCCAACAGGCTTCTCTGCGGAGACATGGAAAAGAATTCGTTTGTCACCGCGGTGGGTGCGGCGTTCGATGCACAGGCCCGCACGGTGGTCCTTGCACGCGCAGGGCACCTTCCCCTGTATCACTATCATGCGGCGGGGGGAACGGTGGAGAAGGTCACCCCGCGCGGTCTCGGCCTCGGGCTCAACAACGCGGGGCTCTTTACGTCCGAGCTGGAAGAGAAAATCGTTCATTATACCACGGGCGATGTGCTCCTGTTCGTGACCGACGGGGTGACGGAGGCCCAGAATGAGTCGAACGAATTGTACGGCGAGGAACGCCTCATGATCGCCCTCGCGGCCGCTGCCCATTCCGGAGCCGCTGCAATCCGCGATGCGCTGATGAACGCAATCGACACGTTTGCCTCGAACGCCGCTCAACACGACGACGAAACCATGGTTGTCGTCAAAGGGACCACACTATGATCATTGTCATGAATGTCCGGGCCACGGAGGACGATGTCCGCCACGTGGTCGCCCGGATCGAAGACCTTGGGCTCAAAGCCCACCTCTCCCGCGGCGTGGAGCGCACCATTATCGGTGTGATCGGCGACGAGCGGCTGTTCAAGAAGGAACAGTTCTCCCTTCTTCCGCATGTCGAGGATGTGATTCCCATCCTCAAGCCGTACAAACTTGCCAGCCGGGAATTCCGCCCCGAAAGTACGATCGTGGATGTCGCGGGGGTCAAGTTCGGCGGCGACCGCCTCGCCGTCATCGCCGGACCCTGCTCGGTCGAAGGTGAGGAACAGCTTCTGGCAACGGCCCGCGCAGTCAAAGCCGCCGGGGCGCAGTTGCTGCGGGGAGGCGCCTACAAGCCGCGGACGAGCCCCTACGCGTTTCAGGGGCTGGGAGAAGAAGGGCTGAAACTCCTTGCGCGGGCACGGGAGGAAACCGGCCTCGGCATCGTCACGGAAGTGATGGAATCGTCGGAAGTCGACATGGTGGCGGAATACGCCGACATGCTCCAGGTGGGCGCGCGGAACATGCACAACACAAAGCTCCTGCGCTCGCTTTCCCGCATCCGGAAACCGGTGTTGCTGAAGCGCAACTTCTCCGCGACGCTGAACGAACTGCTGATGAGCGCGGAATATCTCCTCTCGGGCGGAAACGAAGACGTCATTCTGTGCGAACGCGGCATACGGACCTTTGTCGAATATACGCGCAACACGCTCGACCTGAACGTCGTCCCGGCCGTCAAGCAGCTTTCGCATCTCCCGATTATCGTGGATCCCAGCCACGGCACGGGACGCCATGATCTCGTGCTTCCCATGAGTCTCGCCGCGGTGGCCGCCGGGGCGGACGGACTCATCATCGAAGTGCACCCGAACCCGTCGGAAGCGTTCTCCGACGGTGAACAGTCGCTCCTTCCCGGGAACTTTGAACGGTTGATGGTCGCGGTGCGCGCGGTGGCGCTGGCGGTGGGCAAGCAGACCGCTCCGCCGGCATGAAGCATACGGCCGTTGCGGTTTTTTTCACCGTTTTCTTTACCGTCTACGGACTGGTAAACTATTACATCTTCGTGCGCGGCCTGCAGGCGATTCCTGCGGGCTCGCCCCTCCGGCTCCCCTACGTTGTCCTGTTTTTGTTCCTGGCCCTCGCCTTCATCGGGGGGCGGTTTCTGGAACGGGTCTGGCTCTCGCCCGTCTCCGAAGGCCTCACCTGGATCGGTTCGTTCTGGCTTGCCGCCATGCTCTATTTCTTCCTGGCGGTCATCCTTCTCGATTCGTTCCGGCTTGTCAATCTGTTCGTCCCATTTTTCCCGCAGGCGATCAACGTCGCGTACGAGGCGGTGAAATTCAGGATCTTCCTCGGCAGCGTCACCCTGGTGGTGCTCATCCTCGCGGCGGGACACCTGAACACGCGGTACCCGCGAACCCGGGAACTCGACCTCCACGTGGCGAAGAGTGCGGAGGGAACGCGGACGATGACGATCGTTGCCGCATCCGATATCCATCTCGGAACCATTATCGGGCAGAAATCCCTGCGGTCGATCGTCGACCGGATCAACGCCCTTGCCCCGGACCTGATTCTGCTCCCCGGCGACATCGTCGACGAGGACCTGGGTCCCGTCATCCGTGACAACCTGGGAGAAACGCTCCGTGACCTCCGTGCCCGCTTCGGCGTGTACGCGGTCACCGGGAATCACGAATATATAGGCGGCGCCGAGGCGGCCTGCCGCTACCTGCAGGACCACGGCATTACGATGCTCAGGGATTCGGTTGCACGGCTCCCCAACGGCGTCACGCTGGTGGGGAGAGAAGACGCAAGCAGCAGACAGTTCGGAGGCGGACAACGCAGGCCGCTCGACGAGATCATGGCGGATGTCGATGTATCATCGCCGGTGATCCTCATGGACCACCAGCCGTTCAGGCTCGGGGAGGCGGCGCGGAACGGCGTGGACCTGCAGCTCTCCGGCCATACGCACCACGGGCAGCTCTGGCCGTTTAATTACATCACCGACGCGGTCTACGAACTTAGCTGGGGATTTGAGCGGAAGGGGAGTACGAACTTCTACGTGTCATGCGGCGTGGGTACCTGGGGTCCCCCTGTGCGGACAGTGGGGAGGCCTGAAATCGTGCATATAAACGTCACCTTCGACGCGAGCGGGGCGAAGCGCATCCCCTAACAGCCGTCGCCGCGCGCGTGCGGTCCCGGGGTCTCAACGCCGGTGCGCACGGCCAGGTTGTGATCGTCTACGAAAACCACAATCGGATGAAACCCGTCGATCATCGATTCGGGGACGTCGGAAAACGATGCGATGATGATCCGGTCGCCCGGTCCGGCAAGATGCGCCGCGGCGCCATTGACGCAGATCGCGCCTGAGCCCCGCACGCCCGTGATTGCATACGTCTCAAACCGCGTCCCCTTGTTGACGTTCCAGACCTGCACCGCCTCGTGCTCGCGGATGTCGGTCAGATCCATCAGTTCGGGAGGGATGGTCAGGCTTCCTTCGTAGGCAAGATTGGCGTCGGTGACGATGGCACGGTGGATCTTTGCCCGCAGCATCCTGCGGTACGGTTCCATGTGGTTGCGCTCTCCTGTGTGATGCGCCTGCCGTCAGTTGGCTGCGGCGCGAAGGACAAATTTCGGTATCGCGATCGAAAACTGCTCGCCATTCGGTTTTTCCATCAGGTACGTCCCCTCCATCGTCCCTTCAAACGTCTCGAGCACCGAGTAACTGCTGTATTCATGCGCACGCCCCGGGGGAATGACGGGCTGCTGGCCGATCACCCCTTCGCCTTCCACTTCCTTGATATCCCCCTCGCTGCTCCGGATGAACCAGTGCCTGCGCAGAAGCTGAACCGGTTCCGTCCCGTCATTCTGGATCCGGATGAAGTATGCAAATACAAATTTGCGGGCGAGGAGGTTCGACTGCCCGTCCAGGTAGAGGGGGCGGATGATGACGGTGATGTTCTCGGTTGTCGCAACGTATGCTTGCATACCCTGTAGAACGCCGGGGCGACTGGATCAGGTTCCGGAGTATTGCGCAATATACCAAGAGGTGTGACGAACCTCAATCAGGCGGTGCGTCCCCGCCGGCATGCGTGGGTCACTTCCGCCAGATCCATGCCTTGTTCGTGGCTTTGAGCGCCTCGTCGTAGCCTCCGGCAATCAGGACGGAGCCGTCGGGGAGAAACGTCGCCGTCGCATAATAGTGCGGACTGTCCAGAGTCGCGACAACCTTTGATATGCCGGTGGCGGGGGAGTAAAGCTCGACCGCCGCGTTGCCGCCGGCGATCAGGAACGTTCCGTCCTCAAACCCTATCACTGCATCCGCATGCTTGAAGCGTGCATGCTGGAGATCGGACACCGGGACGAACCTTCCGGTGCTGAGCGTGTAGCGCTCCACGGCGGCGAGCTGGCCCCGCCAGTCCCGCTGATCCGCTCCGCCGATCACCAGGACACTACCGTCGTTCATTGCCGCGGCCGCATGGTGATACCGGGGAACATTGAGCGTCGCTGCCTGAAGAAAGATGCCGCGTGCGGGATCGAACATCTCGACGCTCCCGAGTACGCTGTTCTGATGCGAGCTTCCGCCGACCACCAGGACCATTCCCCCGGGGAGCCGCGTTGCCGTGTGTGCGGTCCTCTGATACGCCATGTTCCCGGTCAGTGTGAACGATTTCGTCCTGGGATCAAAGAGCTCCGCCGTGATGGTGGGCTCCCGGTCGCCGCCACCGCAGAAGAGAACCCTTCCGTCCAGCAGCAGGGTGGCGGTGCCCCCGCCGCGGCGGACCTTCATGCTCGTGATCTGCGTGAACGACTCCGTGGCGGGGTCAAATAATTCAGCGCTGGAGAGCGCACCCATTGCGCCAAACCCTCCTGCCACCAGCACCGTGCCGTTCTGAAGGAGGGTCGCGGTGTGCCCCGCACGGCTGTACGTCATTTCGCCGGTGCTCGTGAACTTGTTCGTCCGCGGGTCGTAGATCTCCGCGCTC